>JBAXWR010000105.1:0-23627 GCA_037128295.1 Mariniphaga sp. | reverse complement strand
TGGATGTGATCAATACCTATTTTGGTCGCCCATCTATCCCCATCGGATCGCCCAAAACACATGGAGTAAACATTGGATGTAGCCAGCACTGGACCGATTCATTGGCAACAAATTTTCCACATCAACTCGATTCTACCGCCCAAGCCCAGGATGCAGTTCTCCTTTATCGCCAGGTTCTGACATCACAACCAGATACTTCTGTAGTGATTGTGACCGTTGGTTTTCTGACAAACCTGAATGACCTGTTACTTTCACAACCCGATAAGATCTCCCCATTAACCGGTAAAGACCTGATTGTTAAAAAGGTTAAGAGATTGGTGGCAATGGCAGGGAAATTTCCCGAAGGATCGGAATTTAATGTGAAGGAAGATTCTGTTTCCTCGAAATATGTATTTGAAAACTGGCCGACCCAGGTAATTCTTAGTGGTTTTGAAATCGGCGACAAAATCTTTACCGGAAAGGATTTGATTAAAACCAATATAAAAAGCCCAGCCAAGATGGCTTTTAAAATTGCCATGAACTTCTCAAAAGAAGATATAAACGGCCGCCAAAGCTGGGACGAGACAGCCGTATTGACCGCTGTAAAAGGGGTCGACTTCGCTTTTGACGAGGTTAAAGGAGAGATGGTTACAGAACCTTCAGGGTTTAACAGATGGCTGAATAAAGAAAACGGAAAACATTCCTACCTTGTATTTAAAAAATCTCCAGATGAAATAACTAAGCTGATTGAATCTTATATTATGCACGATAAATCTATTAATCAATAACTTATACTAATTAACTATGTATATTGTCGATACTTATTCTGTAGCAGTGATCATGACTGTGATTACTATGCTTTGTTGGGGTTCATGGGCAAATACCCAAAAATTGGCAGCACGGAGCTGGTGCTTCGAATTGTTTTATTGGGACTATGTTCTTGGCATATTGCTTTTTTCACTAATTCTTGGTTTTACTTTGGGAAGCACTGGTGAACAAGGGATGGGTTTTATTGAAAATCTTCGTCAGGCCAATTGGTCAAGCTTGTCGGGGGCTTTGGCTGGAGGCATCATTTTTAATCTGGCCAACATCCTGGTAGCCGCAGCAATTGCAATTGCAGGTATGTCTGTTGCCTTCCCGGTGGGCATCGGTATTGCACTGGTTTTGGGAGTGATAGTGAATTATATTGCCAAACCACAGGGAAATGCAATGTTGTTGTTTTTTGGTGTTGCATTAATCACAATTGCTATCGTCTTGGATGCAATCGCTTACCGGAAAAAAGCTGCACAGGCACAAAAAGTCCCAACCAAAGGAATCGTACTTTCTGTAGTTGGTGGTGTATTAATGGCCCTCTTTTACCGCTTCGTGGCAGGTTCCATGGCCACTAATTTTGAGCAACCTGAGGCAGGACTGCTGACTCCCTATTCTGCTGTATTTATCTTCTCTCTAGGGATACTGATCAGTAACTTCCTGTTTAACACCATTCTGATGAAACGCCCGTTTGAAGGGGTTCCTGTATCGTATGATCAATATTTTAAAGGTGCATTTAAGGAACATCTCACTGGAATTTTGGGTGGAATGATCTGGTGCATAGGGATGTCCCTTAGTATTATTGCAGCCGGGAAGGCAGGATTTGCCATATCATACGGTCTTGGACAAGGAGCAACATTGATTGCAGCACTTTGGGGGGTATTTATCTGGAAAGAGTTCAAAAACTCATCTTTGATGGTCAATGTGCTGCTTGCTTTGATGTTCGTGCTTTTTGTTGCCGGCCTTGGTTCAATCATCATAGCTGGTAGCTAATAATCTAATATTTAATTATTTGAATAGATTTTATAATGAAAGTAATCCTTCTACTTATAATTGTTTTAAGTTTCATTGTTTTTCCTTCCTATGCTATTGAGGTAAAGACAAAAAGCCCGGATCAAAAGAATAACATGATTGTTAAACTAAATCCCAAAAAAGACAATTCACTATTCTATTCTATTGTTAATCAGGGAAATACAATTATTGCTGATTCACCTCTAGGAATAACCTTTGAAAATCAATTGCCATTACAGACCGAATTGGAAATTGTTTCAGTGCAGCAAAAAGAGGTTAATGAACCATGGACACCGGTATATGGCGAAAAAAACCAATATCCCAATCGTTACAATGAAACGACGATCAACCTGAAAGAAGTAAAATCTCCGGGAAGAAATTTCACCATTCTGGTAAGGGTTTATAATGAAGGGATTGCATTCCGTTATAACATTCATACTGACCATCCGGTTACAGTTACCGGCGAGTTGACCGGATTTCAGTTTAAAAAAGACTACACTTCCTGGATAGCCCATATGGCACAGGCCAAATACATGAAAGGTTCGATCAGTAAAACAGCGAAAGGTTGTGAACGTCCTTACGTGATTGAAGTATCTGACAATCTTTTTATTGCACTTGGGGAAGCTGCTTTGGTTGATCATTCCAGAATGAAGTTCAATCGTTCTGAAAAAGATTCATTGCTTTTATTGGCCACATTGGATGGAAAGGCCCAGTATCAATCGTCGTTTTCAACACCCTGGCGTTATATTATGACTGCCAACTCCCCGGGGCAACTGCTCGAACAGAATTATTTCATACTCAACCTGAATGAGCCATCAGCAATTAAGGATCTTTCATGGATCAAACCGGGTAAGGTTATCCGCGAAGTTACATTGACAACAGTTGGTGGCAAGGCTTGTATTGATTTTGCAGCTCGCCACAATATCTCCTATGTCGAATTTGACGCCGGATGGTACGGGCTGGAATATAACAATGCTTCTGATGCAAAAGCTGTTTCAGTCGATCCTGCCCGTTCACCGGGCCCATTAGAACTTCAGGAGGTGATCAATTATGGTAAAGAAAAAGGGATTGGAATCATCCTTTACGTGAACCAAAGGGCTTTGTCACGCCAGTTGGATACAATCCTTCCGCTTTATCAATCATGGGGAGTAAAAGGGATGAAATTTGGGTTTGTAAATGTCGGGGCACAGAATTACACATCATGGCTCCACGAGGCCATCCGCAAAACTGGCGAACACAAGCTCATGATGGATATCCATGATGAGTATCGTCCTACAGGATATTCAAGGACATGGCCCAACCTGCTTACCCAGGAAGGGATCCGTGGAGATGAGGAAAGCCCTGATAACCAACATGTACTGATTACAATGTTTACCAGGATGTTAGCCGGGGCCGGTGATCACACAAACTGCTATTTTGCACCACGCGTCGATGAAAAGATGGGGTCACATGCCTCCCAGATGGCCAAAGCAATTTGTATTTATAGTCCCTGGCAGTTTATCTATTGGTACGACCGGACAGAGGAATCCCCACGTAAGAAAGGTGTTGTCGGAAATAACGCACCATCAGTAATCGTTGAGTTGCCAGAACTCTCATTTTATGATGCCCTGCCAACCATTTGGGACAACACCAAGGTTTTAGAAGGAAAAATAGGCGAATATGGAACAATCGCAAGGAAAAGTGGAGACAATTGGTTTATCGGCTCACTGACCGACCAACCCAGAAAATTGTCATTGAACCTCAACTTTCTCGATAAAAGGAATAAATTTGAAGCAACGATCTATTCCGACGATGCCTCACTCGATAGCCCTACAAAAGTTGGAATAACAAAACAAATGGTGACTTATGAAAGCCAGCTTAGTTTTAATCTCAAACAAAAAAATGGATTGGCAATCATCCTTAAAAAGATTTAGGCATCTCCTCTTTTAAAGATTGAGTGAACAAAAGGAAGACCAATCCATGCCTATATTATCACATTGGATGAAAATAATTACCAACCAAGCACTTCCGGTGCTTGGTTTAGCAAGATGTTAGTCTTTGGTAAATTTTGCCTTTGTCTGATCATTTCTTTCCAAACAGTTGGATGTGAATAGGTTATAATATCTGCTTTAATTGAATTTAAAATTCTCGTCTTTTCATAAACGAAATTCTGTGATTGATCAATTCCTCCCCAGTCATCATTTATTGAGTCAACTAATTATTGAAAATTGTTTGAAGACTTGGCTTTATTATATTTCTCCAACCTTGAAATATAAAATTTTGCAGCATTTCTCCGATTGGCAACTAATGCAGGTCTTGAGTTTAATCCCAAAACGTCTTTTGTGAATTCGGCTTTTTTAAACTCTCTTGTTCCAATTGGAAACCTTTCTATAAAAATAAACTGACCGTAAACTAAATCAAGTTCAAAATAATACATAGGATCCTCAATACGCTGATTGATAAATAAAGAATCATCATTTGAAGGTTGCAAATAAGTTTTCCAATCTGGAGTAACAATCTCTTCGGTTGCTGAATTTAGTGGATTAAAAATTCTGAACTTATCCTGTTTATGATGTGAATTGCATTTGCCACAAGCCAAAACATAATTATCCCAATCAAAAGCTTTCTCGGGATAGAGTCTTTTTGGGAAAATATGCTCAATATCTGTGGCTTCATTTTGTTCACAATAAACACAAATATCGACACCCACACACATTTGAGTTAATGCAGTTTTTATGTCATTAAAAACCAATTTGCCCGCCCCAGAAGTTTTTCCATTCCATTTTAAATCTGCCTTCTTTACCTTTGCTTCAAATGTTGGTTCATTAGCTATTATCGATTGAACGGAATTTAAATGTTGGACGGAAGATATGTGAATACTCTTAGAGTTCAAGTGAATCATCAGTAGAAAATATTTTTCTAAGTTCTTTCAATCTAAATTCTTCAACAGAGCTGATTTTCCCGGCTGTTTTCATTTTACTCAATTTAACTAGCTCTTCTTTTTTATCAATTGAATCAATGTTAATACTAACGTCAGAACCAAAAATTTCAGTTCCATATGCATCCAGCACATTTCCATAAATAAGTTGATTTCTATCATCCCCAGTAACTTGCATCGATTCAGTTTCACTTCCTGGGGGTGCCAATCTCCAAATTGTGCCATTATCACATGCACGACAGATTAATGGGCTGTGTGTAGTAACTATAAACTGAATATTTGGGAAAAAACTCGTAAACCATTGGCCGACTCTGGTTTGCCAAGTCGGATGTAAATGCGCATCAATTTCATCAATCAAAACAATACCTGGTAAACCTATAATCATTATACCTTTAGTAACCTCTTTAAAAACCTCATGTTCTCCATAAGTTTTTACCAATTGTCTAATAAGCTCAAAAATTAAACTTAATAAGGATCGAAAACCATCACTTAGCTGGGTGACATCAATATCAAAACCATTGCCATCTTTGAAAAAGACACCTGCTGATGAAACATCAACCAATTTGGAATTATGCGGTAATAATCCACCTTCATTTATAAACCGTTTGAGAGCTTCCAATGTATTTGTGGCTTCGGGATTTTGCTCAAAACTCTGAAATTTCATTTGAGAAAGCCAATCTAAACTCTCTGTCAAAGCCACATCTTCGCCAAAAACAGAAAGATGTGCTGCTGCTTTGGGATTGGAATAATAAACCTTTGACCACTCTTTATCCCCTCCAGTAAATCTTCGAAATGGTCCGAAAGCAGAAGAAAACCAACCTCCTTTACCACTCCATATATATTCAAAAGGATTTACACCTCCTTTACCATTTTTCTCAATTTTTCCAATTTCAAAACCACTGCTTTTTTCTTTTGAAATTTTTACCGAAGCCTCAAAGGGTTTCATTAGAGGCCTTTTTTGGCCTGAATACCCATCATGAGTTTGGTTTCTACCAATCATTAAAGATACTTCTGCATTATCCTTTCCCTTTTGTATCCAAGTGATTAAGGGCAACCTTAGTGCCTGAGCATCTGTTGGGCCTATCAGTGCAAGTGCGATCGACCGTACAATACTAGATTTCCCTGCACCATTATCGCCAATTAATACATGCCACCCGGCTGGCTTATCAAATTCCATTTCAAAATTCGAAATAGATTTGATATCTCTAATTGATACTTTATTAATATACATGCTTATGTTATTTGGAGTAAAGTTAAATAATTAAATTTAAATTTGAAGATTAAAAAAAGAATACAACATGAAAGTCCTTGAATGACTAAAATCCTACTTCTAGTTTTATATTTAAGACAAAACGACCAAATGGCAAAATCAGATGAATTTAAAAGTTTAAGTCAACAATTCCGTGAAGTATTAGTGATCAGTAACGTCGAAATTTCGCCAGGGGTTTTTCGCATCTCCTGGAAAAGGAATTTCGATTTTATTCCGGGTCAGGTGGTTAAAATCGCCATCGACAAAATACAGCCACCACGGATTTACAGTATTTGCAGTGGAAACCAAAATGAAACGATAAGTATCCTTTTCAACATCAAAGAAGACGGATACCTTACGCCCCGCCTTGCGAAGGCAAGAGAAGGCGATAAATTGCTGGTTTCCGAACCCTATGGAAGCTTTCATTGTGAAGATGGACCTGCTTGCTGGATCGCAACAGGTACCGGGATTGCACCATTTTATAGTATGGTAAAGTCAGGGTTATCAAGTCAGAAGTTAGTAATCCATGGGGCACGTCACCTCAATCAATTCTATTTTGAAGAGGAATTTAAGTTTGCATTCGGTTCAAACTACTTTAGATGTTGTTCAAGTGAACAATCCTCCGATTTTTTCCATGGACATGTAACCCAATACCTTTTGGCACAAAACAAGTTCCCCAAAGATTTTAAATACTACCTTTGCGGAAAGTCATTGATGGTTGTAGATGTACGTGATTTATTGATTTCCAAAGGAATATCTTATAATAATATTTTTTCAGAGATCTATTTTTAATCCGTCTTCCCGTCAACTTCAGGTGATTTTCCAAATTTTAAAAGGAAGCAGTAATGAAGGATCAACTTTTTGGTAAGGATTTAAACGAGTTACAGGAAATTTGCCTGTCCCTTGGGCTGCCCAAATATGCCGGACGCCAGATGGCAGAATGGCTATACAAAAAGGAGATCAACTCAATTGATGCGATGAGCAACCTCTCAAAAAAATCGCGTGAACTGCTTAAAGACAAGTATGAATTTGGACTGACGGAACCTACAAAGGTGCAGATAAGCATAGATGGCACAAAGAAATACCTCTTCCCCACCTTGCATAACCGTTTCATTGAAACAGCAATGATCCCTGAAGATGACCGTAAAACGGTTTGTGTCTCAACTCAGGTGGGATGTAAGATGGGTTGCTTGTTTTGTATGACGGGCAAACAAGGGTTTCAGGGACAATTGACTGCCGGAGAAATTGTCAATCAAATCAGGAGTATCGAAGAATTTAGCGACGTTTCCAATATCGTTTACATGGGAATGGGAGAGCCTCTCGATAACCTGGAGGCTGTTCTTAAAAGCCTGGATATACTTACTTCTGAATGGGGGTATGCCATGAGCCCCCGAAGGATCACGGTTTCGTCAATAGGTATTATTCCAGCTATGCTCAGGTTCTTAAAAGAGAGCGAAGCACATCTTGCCATCAGCTTGCACACCCCATTTGATACTGAACGTCAGAAGTTAATGCCTGTACAGATTGCCTATCCGATAGCGGATGTCGTGAATGAAATCAAAAGCTGGGATTTCGGCAGACAACGGCGGGTCTCCTTCGAATACATCCTTTTTAAAGGATTGAACGATACGCCGTTGCATGTCCGCGAGCTTTCAAGGTTATTATCGGGAATAAGGTGCCGGATCAACCTGATCAGGTTTCACCCGGTTCCTGGAACTCCATTGGAAAGTCCTGATGAAGAAGCTATTAATAATTTTAAGGATCAATTAAATGCAAAAGATATCACGACTACGATCAGGGCATCACGAGGTCAGGACATTTACGCTGCCTGCGGGTTATTATCGACAAAAGAACTTGTAATTACTAAAAAGTGATTACCACTAATGGCAATAAACCTATTTTACAGGCTTAAAAAATGTTTTGTAGATTTTAAAATGATAAGAATACCATTGTCTGTTACAAAGGCAATCAATGATTATCCGGCGTTCGTTTTGTGAGTATAATGACTTTAAACCTCTTCCCAAATACCCTCTGAATATTTTATCACATAAGAAAACAAATGTGTTGTACGTTTTGTAAAATACCGGAGAATTGTAGTTAAGGGAATGTTTTATTTCGAATATTTTAGCAGCACAGGTTTCATTTTGATAAAATCTTAATGGAAGACCCAATGCTTTTCCAGCAAATACTAAATAGGTGATCGCTTTACCTTTGAAGGGAATCTCATTAAGTGATAATGGCATTCCAACCCGTTTTAAAATTAAATATAGGTCATAGATGTCACGAAATGAGACAATCCCATTGAGATCCCCCTTGTGAGAAAGTTGGGAATGAATAAAATTAAGGGTAATGTTATCGTGATCAACAAGAACAGAGTAGAAACCGGCATCACCTAAAGTTTCAACCTTTTTTTCAATTGCTCCCTTTTCAAACTTTTTACCATATTTTTTAGGTACAATTAGTCTGTGAACTTCAACCATTGCTGGTACATCAGGTTTAAATAAAATAGGATAATGTATCTCGATAAGAATATTACCGTAAAATTCTGAATCTATGTAATATCCATCGTCTTCAAGTAATCTTGCAGTCTTCAAATAATCCTTTTCCGGTACAAGAAAATCAATATCCCCAATCATCCGTTCGCCTTTGTCGCTGTAAAGACCATCAAGTAAGTTGCCGGTACCCTTTAGGAATGTAGGATAGATATCGTTAGCGTTGAGTAACTTAACGATATCATTGATCTGTAAGAGTATTTGTTCGTTTCTGGCCAGGTTAAGGTCATAAATTTCTTTGAGGAATTCGGCCAATTCTCCAGGCAAATGTTCGATTAGTTTGTGTGCCTTAAACTTAAGGTAAATAACAGGTAGAATCAAATGATTGCTGCAAAGGTGAACAAAATGGGCCCAATCAATGTCGTCATCATCAATTTTTTGAATTATCTCTTCCCTGAATCCGGTTTGCTCATCCATCGACAAACACTTTCCAGCAAAATAGAACATCTCCAGGTTAGTCATGATCGAAAATATTGGTTATTGCTTCAACTGCTTTGAAATTGTTGGAATAAGTAAGTTGATAAAAAGACCATTTTGACAGATATTCAAATAAAATTTGAGGAGACCCTTCAATGGCAGTTACCCAAGCTTGCTCGAGCAATAATTTCACCCCTGATATCGGATCGAGTTTTATTAATTCAAAATCAATATTTTTATCATATCGAATAAAAACAAACTCTTTTACGGGAAAAGCTTGAGTTTCAAAAACACCTTTGATTTCAGGGTTAAGATATCGAACGCATTTTTCAGGCGTAATGAAATTCATGGGTTTCTGTTCGAGATCTGGATAAATGGAGGAAAGCAATTCTACCGAACCTTGTTTTACCGACATGGCTATCGGAAAGGGATAAGCATTTGAAGATCGGTCTATCGGAACAAAGTCATCTGAGACCAATTTAAACCCCTTATCTTGCAATAATGCAGCCATAGTTGTTTTCCCACTTCCCTGTTCTGCCGGTATCAAAAGCGTTTTTCGTCCATTTGTAATCGCTGATGCATGAACAGTCATGAGCCAGAAATCATCAGTCTTTTCAAATATTACATTGATCAGATTCATAAAGATAACCCCCTTAACCAGATGGGTTTCATCATAACTCCACAACCCCTTTATTTCCCCATTCAGACGAAAAGCAATTTTGTCATAGTAAGTAAATAACTCAAAAACAGCTCTCCTATTTGTGATGTCAGCCGTTTCCAGATGACTGATTAATGGATGGATATAATACTCGAAATTGCGAGTCTCATAAGAAAATTCAACCAAGCTTTCACCAAACTTATAACAATAAACAGAATAAGGCTCAAAAGTATTACTTCCCAAATCATTCGGATATTCAGTAACATGGATTCCAATTTCCGAAGATTGATTCACTTTATCAATTCCGGAACGGATATCATTGACATATATCAGGCTTTCTTCTGGCGTAAGTCCATACCTGTCAACACATTCTGCCGCTATCGTTTTAGCTTTATATCTTTTCACCGTTTTCTTAAAGACGTACCAGGCAGGTTCTTCCAACCGGAGATATTGGTCACTTTGTTTCAACCAAACCAGATAGCTATTCTGAAACTTTCGCTTAATATATTCTATTGCAGGCATTTATAAAATATGTATTGGATCATTAATAATTTGGTCCAAGAACTATAGATGATTAAATCTTTCACCTTTTGTCTTATTCTTTGATAACTTCGATTTCCATCTTTATATCAACAACCGGACGGTTATTCATATCGCAAGCCTGAGCAGCGATATCATCAATTACGTGTAAACCCTCAATCACTTCTCCAAAAACCGTATAATTCCCATCGAGATGTGGTGTACCACCAACAGTTGTATAAACTTGTTTTTGTTCTTCTGTAAGTTTAAACGGAGTTTGAGCTGTTTTGGCAAGTGCTACATTTTGGAGCCGTTCCATTAATGAGGCAAAAGCTACCTGGTTCCCAGATGACTGGTAAAATTTCAGTGAATCTTCGTTTTCACGCACAAGTTGGCGCATGTTGCTTTGTGCCTGTTTTTCGTTCCCTTTTGCCTCAAGTGCAGTAAGATCGTTAGCCGGAAATACAACTCCCTGAACAAGATAGAACTGCGAGCCTGAAGATTTGCGTTCAGGATTGACATTGTCACCTTGCCGTGCAGCAGCTAAAGCCCCTTTTTTGTGTAAAAATTTGGGATTAATCTCGCAATCAATGGTGTAGTCGGGACCCCCGCTTCCCAATTGTTCATTTGGTTTTGCATTTCGCGATAAAGGATCACCACCCTGAACCATAAATTCTTTGATTACACGATGGAACAATACACCATTGTAATAACCCTCCTTTACCAGCTTCAAAAAGTTGTCACGATGTTTTGGCGTCTCATTGTACAGCTCCACCTTCATATCGCCAAATTGTGTTTTAATCAATACAACAGTACGCTTTTCCGTTGAATTTTGTGCATGGCAACAGGAAAAAAGGAACACGATTGCCAATATGCCTAACCCTTTAAATATGCTTTTCATGATAAGAATTCTTTTTGCCAAAGATAAGAATAGTGTAATGTATTAGACAATAGGTGATTTTTTTTAATTTTGTTTTTTTATGCATAACAATATTAAAAATGGGTGATTTTATTATTTACAATACTTTAAGCCGGAAAAAAGAACTGTTCAAACCGATCAATCCCGGTCATGTAGGAATGTATGTGTGCGGTCCAACGGTCTATGGTGAAGCCCATCTTGGTCATTCGCGTCCCGCTATCACCTTTGATTTACTTTTCAGATATCTCAAATATCTAGGTTACAAAGTACGATATGTTCGAAATATTACCGATGTAGGCCATCTTGTAAACGATGCAGATGAAGGTGAAGACAAGGTTGAGGCAAAAGCAAAAGTCGAAGAACTTGAACCCATGGAGATCGTCCAGCGATACACAAACAGCTACAGACGCAATATGCTACAGCTCAATATATTAGCTCCAAGCATTGAGCCTTCCGCATCAGGGCATATTATCGAGCAGATTGAAACGGTTAAGCAAATGATCAAGTCGGGTTTTGCTTATGAAGCCAATAATTCGGTCTATTTTGATGTGGAGAAATTTGCCTCTGGACACTCTTATGGAGTACTTTCGGGACGGAAAATTGAAGATCTTTACTCAAATACACGTGATTTGGATGCCCAAACCGAGAAAAAATCATCCCTGGACTTTGCCGTTTGGAAAAAAGCAACTCCCGAACACATCATGAGATGGCCATCTCCCTGGGGCGACGGGTTCCCAGGATGGCATACAGAATGTACTGCCATGAGTACCAAATATTTGGGTGAATCATTCGATATTCATGGCGGTGGCCTTGATTTGCTTTTTCCGCATCATGAGGCTGAAATTGCCCAGGGTGTTGCTTGCTTTGGACATAGTCCGGTCAATTATTGGATCCATAATAACTTGATTACAATTAACGGACAGAAAATGGGAAAATCGTTGGGGAATTTTATCACTTTGGATGAACTGTTCTCCGGATCCCATCCATTGCTCGAAAAAGCATACAGCCCAATGTGCATCCGCTTTTTCATATTACAAGCCCATTACCGCAGTCCGCTCGATTTTTCGAACGAAGCCTTACAAGCTGCTGAAAAGGGACTTGAACGACTATTCAAAGCTATAACATTGATTGATGGACTAAAATTATCGGATCAATCGACTATTGGTATACAGGATTTAATAGAAAAATGCGATAATGCCATGAATGATGACCTGAACAGTCCGATCCTGATTGCCCATTTGTTTGATGGCGTAAAAATGATCAATTCAGTAAATGACGGAAAAGCATCTTTAAATAGTACCGATCAGACACTCCTGAAAAAACTTTATAGTGATTATGTGTTTGATATCCTTGGACTTCAGCCTGATATTTCAGGTGGAAGCACTGAAAATAGTGAAGTAATGGGGTTTGTTGTCGATTTATTATTGAATTTACGCATTGAAGCCAAAAAGAATAAAGATTGGGCAACTTCCGACAAAATTCGCAATCGTCTGGCTGAATTGGGTTTTGTTGTAAAAGACACGAAAGACGGCTTTGAATGGGAATTGAAAAGATAAGAAGCTGCGATTTTATGAAATTGTAAACAGGAATACAGCTTTTACTCTGATTTAAAGGAGGTTTTTTGCTGCTGGCAACTAGCAACTGGCACTTTTCCTACATAAAAATTGTCCTTAATTGATAACTATATAAATGCTATAATATTGATTATTAATGTTATAAACACATATTCAATTGCATGTTTCTCCTTTGAATGCCAGTTTGTTGCCAATAGCCAGTTGCCCGCCGCAAACATCTCACAACAAAAACCCCGATTTGTAATCAAATCGGGGTAAAAGTTCTATCATTAAACAACCTTTATTTTAAAGGCTCTTTCTTATTTGGGGTTGGTATTTCCTTTGGAGTTTCATCTTTTGAATCATTTGAAACTACGTCGTCCTCTTTAATCGCTTTTTTGAAGTCTTTCATCCCTTTTCCAATTCCACTCATCAATTCAGGAATCTTCTTTCCTCCGAAAAGCAACACTAAGGCGATTACCAAAATGACAATGTGTGCTCCAGAAATTGCCAGTACGATCATTAAACTCATAATATTTTGATTAAAACTGAGTTGCAAATATAGCAAAAGTTAAAAGCAAATCCGACTTAACATTTCTTTTATTTACAATGGCGTTTAGTCCAATTTATTAATAAGTTTGGAAATATATAATTATTTTTACTGACTAGCTTTTTTACAATATTTCATACATATTACTTACCATGAAAAAAATTCTGCTTCTTATTTTATTACTCTGTGCCGTAAACTCCCTCTATTCACAACCAATGGGTTTTGGCAGTGTAAACTGGATGCCGGATGGCAACAGCTTCACATCGGTTGATAAATATTCAATCGTTAAGACGGAATTGCCAGCACTTACAAAAACGGTTCTATTTGATTTTGATCAACTTATACCCAAAGATGATGCAAATCCCCGCTCAATATCTTCCTATTCAATGTCAAAAGATATGAAACTGGTCATGCTAAAAATAAATACAAAAACCCAGTATCATAAAACAACTGGGGAAGTTTGGGTTTATAATTCCGTTAACGGTAAAATATTGCAGTTGGGCAAAACATTAAAAACAGATGCTTTGATGTACCCAAAATTTTCACCCGATGGAACAAAAGTGGCCTATGTATATCAGGACAAAACGCCCCTCAGAGTGGTTTATAACCTATATGCAGAAGATATCAAAACAGGAAAAACAAAACAATTGACTTTCGACACCAAGGATCGTAGCATCAACGGGACTTTTGATTGGGTGTATTCCGAAGAATTGTTTTGTACCGATGGGTTCAGGTGGAGCGAGGATGGCACACGGATTGCTTATTGGAACATTGATGCCTCCAAGGTACGCAATTACTTAATGCTCAACACAACAGACTCGATCTACCCGTTTACAGTCGCAGTAGAATATCCCAAAGCGGGAGAAGACCCCTCGCCTGCAAAAATTGGAGTTGTCGATTTGGCAACTGCAAAAACAAAATGGATGAAGATTGACGGTGACCCCGCCCAGAATTACCTTGTCAAAATGGAATGGTCCTCAAAAAATGAACTGATCATTCAACAGCTCAATCGCAAACAAAATGTATCCAAAATCTGGATTGCAAATACTGCGAACTGTCTTTCAAAAGAGTTGTGGAGCGACTCCGATAAAGCATGGGTTGACCTTGAAGCAACATGGAACTCAAACAACAATATAGGCTGGAACTGGATCGAAGGAGGCAAAGCCTTTATTTGGGCAAGTGAAAAAGATGGATGGCGCCATCTCTACCGGATCGATTTGGATGGCAAAGAAAGCCTGATCACCAAAGGCGATTTTGATGTGATCAAAGTTTACCTGATCGATGAACCAAACAACCTGCTCTATTTTGCGGCAACTCCCGAAAATGCTACCCAGCGTTACCTCTATTGTACAAAACTGGATGGTTCTGAGTTGCCACACCGTGTAACTCCCAAAGATTTTACCGGCACCAACGATTATATCATTTCGCCTAACGGGAAATGGAGCAGGCACACTTTCACAAGCCATTTGTATTCATCAGCATCTGAATGGATTACGCTACCATCCCACTCCCCATGCGACGAAGCCAAAAGCATTTTGAGCAACCTGAAGGAGGACCCAATGGGAAAACAAGTCTCCTTCTTTAAAGTGACTACAGAAGACGGTGTAACCCTCGATGGCTGGATCGCCAAACCAAAAGATTTCGACCCTGCAAAAAAATATCCTGTTTTCTTTTATGTTTATGGAGAACCGTGGGGTTGTACCGTTTTCGACAATGCAAGGTTAGGCCGATCCATGCAGTTTGGCGGAAATATTCCAGATCAGGGTTATCTCTATGTATCAGTAGATTGTCGGGGTAGTATGGCACCACGCGGGCGTGACTGGCGTAAATCTGTCTACCGCCAGATTGGAAGGTTGAACATCCGGGATATGGCTATGGGTGCTAAAGAGGTATTAAAATGGAGTTTCTGTGATACCAGCAGGGTTGCAGTCCATGGCTGGAGCGGTGGCGGTTCCTCCACGTTGAACCTGATGTTCCAATATCCGGAAATTTTTAAGACCGGTATCGCGGTAGCTGCCGTTGCCAATCAACTGGCCTACGACAATGCCTATCAGGAACGTTACATGGGAGTTCCAGCAGAAACGAGGGAAGATTTTATTGCAGGTTCACCCTATACATATGCTAAAAACCTGAAAGGCAATTTATTGTACATTCATGGTACAGGTGATGACAATGTACATTTTGCCAATGCGGAGAAATTGTTTAATGAGCTGATCCGATACAATAAACCATTTCAGATGATGGCGTATCCGATGCGTTCGCATGGTATTTACGAAGGCGAAGGAACCTCCAAACATCTTGCAACGATTTGCAAAAAGTTTTTATTTGAGAACTGCCCTCCCGGTGGAAGGTAGTCGGTTTAAATTTAGATTAATGATAATAAATGAAAGGCTGCTGGCGGCTGGTTACTAGCCGCTGGCAATTTGCAAATTTAGAGTTTATTGAGTGTTGTTTTAATGACAAGCATAGGTCTTACACAATCATAAAAATATAAAATCAATCATTATGGAATCAAACCGAAGGTCTTTTTTAAGAAAAACAGCTTATTCCACAACCGGAATTGGCCTGACAAGTATTATCCCTTCCAAAGTTTGGGGAGCTGAAACTGCCCCCACCGACAAGATCAATGTGGCTTTGATCGGTTGCAGGAACATGGGATTTGGAGATCTCCAGCAGCAACTAAAATCGACAGAGGTAAATTGCGCCGCTCTTTGCGATGTGGATGACTCAGTCCTAAACAAAAAAGCAGCAGAAATAAAGGACAAATACAACCAGTCACCAAAATTGTATAAGGACTTTCGGAAGTTGTTGGAACAAAAGGATATCGATGCCGTGATCATTGGGACACCCGACCATTGGCACTGCCTGATCATGGTAAGTGCCCTCGAAGCTGGAAAAGATGTTTATGTGGAAAAACCGATGGGTAACTCTATCGAGGAGTGCAATATCATGGTTAGGGCAGCTAAAAAGCACAAACAGATCGTCCAGGTGGGACAGCAGCAACGTTCCGGATTCATCTTCCAAAAAGCAATGGACCTGATCAAAACCGGTAAGATCGGGACACTCCGGAAAGTGAATATCTGGGCTAATTTCGAATATGGCGTTGGACCGCAGATTGTACCCGATGGTCCTGTTCCACAAGGTGTTGATTATGATCTATGGCTTGGACCTGCCCCTAAACGGCCATTCAACACCAACCGGTTTCACGGTTCGTGGCGCCACTTCTGGGACTATGGTGGCGGATTGGCATCAGATTGGGGAGTTCACCTAGTTGACATGGGATTGTGGGCCAAAGACATTACGACTGCCCCAGGAACCGTGCTGACCTATGGAGCCAATACCTTTCCCGAAAAACGGGCCCGCGAAACTTTCGATACCATGACGATCTGCTACCCCAAGAGTGACTTTGTGATCAATTACGACCTCACCGCTGGATTGCAGCATGGTCCCTGGGATATGCCTTACGGAATAGCTTTTATCGGCGACAATGCCACGATCGTTACAGACCGCAACAAAATGACTGTCTATCCCGAATACGACAATCAGTCAAAGAAATTCAAAACAGAAGAATACAAATTCACTGAAGGGAAAGAATCGCACGATTTGCATGCACGGAATTTCCTCGATTGCATTAAATCGCGACAGACACCGGTTTGCCCACCGGAATTGGGAAGGGTAGCTGCACTCCATGTCCATATGGCAAATATTGCAGCAAGAGTTGGTGAGCCTGTTCTCCATTGGGACGACACCCAAAACAGATTCACGAACAGCGAAGCTGCCAACAAGTTGATTGTTCCGGAGTACAGGAAACCTTGGGTATTACCAAAGTATTGATTGCAAAGAATAAGCAAGAGGCAAACTATGATTGATTGTCATTTCCGGTTATTCTTTGTTGTTATGCTAAAAAATTAAAACGACTACTTCGAGATGAATCATCATTTCCTGATTTTCTTATTGATCATTTTTTGTCAAAATTTGTTTGCACAGCAAAATGATACATGGACTTCCTTTTGGAATAAAGACTCAACCTTAATGGGATTCGTAGACAAGAATGAAGTTGTGAAAATTAAACCAAAATTCATAGGTATGAATCTTGCAAGCAAATTTGATGACATCATTGCGGTCACTGAGGATGTAAACGGGAAATGGTCCAGTTATTATCTAACAAAATCAGGAAAAACTGCCGGACGCGACAGTCTGTTTTATTTTGATAACAATTGTGATTGTGAGAGTGAAGGCCTTATCCGTTTCAGGGACCATAAAACTGACAAAACCGGAATGTTCAACAAGAATGGGGATATCGTCATCCCAGCCGAATACAACGACATGACAAGAGTTAGAAACGGAATGGTCATCGCATTAAAAGGTGCAGAAAAAAAATACATGGACTATGGAGAACATTTCAGTTGGGTTGGCGGAGAAGAATATTTGATTGACACAACAAACAAGGTGCTGATCGACAACTTTAGACTTGATAACAATCAGAATTTCTTTTCTTTAAAAATTTCAAGCAATCCTGATTCTGATACTCTGAGACAAAATTTCAAAGGAACAAACGGACAATATTATTCCTTCATTGACTATGAAAAAGAGTTTAGAGTTTGGCTGAAAACCTCATTACTTGAAAATCCAACAAAGGACAGGCTACGTTTAATGACCTTTAAAACAATAGTTTTCTGGAAAGAACCGGAAGGTTGGGTAAAAGAAGACAAGGAGGCATTTATCAACAGAAATTTTGATCTTATTAAATCAAAGCTGGTGGAATTATCTTCCTTAAATTGTGATTACAATATATTTGGTAATGGATTAAATCCCTATATTTTTAATACAGAGGAATATACTAGATACTTCAACAATTGTGGTGAACCAAAAGAATGGATTTATCCGGTAAAAGATATTGTGATCAATCACTCTAAAAAGAAAAAACTTTCAAAACAAGACCACCTGGAGTTTTTAAGGACAGTTGATGGATATAAATTAATCAGCATAACGATTCAAAACATAAATTGAACCATCGCAAAACGGGATCATTTAATAAGAAGTTTCTTTTTATCAAAATCAATAAATTCAAAATTCAATGAGAAGATTATCACTAACAGTTTTTCTGTTTCTTATGGCTGTAATCGTTTCAGCTCAAACCGGAAAAGTTTCCGACAATTTGTCGATGACAAGTAAAATTCTCAAAATGGAGCGCAAGTATGCCATTTACCTGCCACCTGATTACGAGACATCCCAGCGCAGTTATCCTGTTCTCTATCTGTTACATGGTAGTGGTGACGACCAAACCGGATGGGTTCAATTCGGTGAAGTTTTAAGGATTGCCGATAAATCGCTTGTTGATGGAACAGCTACCCCGATGATTATTGTGATGCCCGACGGCAATACCGGAAGGCGCGGTTATTTCAATGACGTAAAAGGTGATTGGAATTATGAAGATTTCTTTTTCCAGGAGTTGATCCCGTTTATCGAAAAAACCTACCGTGCAAAGACAGATAAAAGGTATCGTGCAATTTCAGGTCTATCTATGGGTGGTGGCGGAACATTTATGTATGCCCTGCACCATCCCGAACTTTTCTCAGCCGCGTGTCCTCTAAGTGCGTCAGTAGGACCACTAACGATGGAAGAGGCTTCCACACGTTTGAAGAGACAAAATCCGGATGTGACAGAAGCGCAGGTTTCAAAATATTTCAGTAGCCTGAGTGCCCTTGAATTGGTCAATAATATGCCTGAAGATCAGAAGAAATCAGTCCGCTGGTACATCGATTGTGGAGACGATGACAACTTGTCTATTGGTAATTGTCTGGTTCACAACTCAATGCTTAAATATGGCATCCCACATGAATTTCGTATCCGCGATGGTGCCCATAACTGGACCTATTGGAGGGATGCACTTCCCAAAGTTCTTGAGTTTGTTTCGATGAGTTTCCACCAATATTAAAAGTATTGTTTCTCGCAAAGTACGCGAAGAACGCAAAGAATAAAATGGAAAAGACTTTGCGTAACCCTGCGTCCTTTGCGAGACCTAAAAGCCAACAAAATTTTCTTTATTGGACCAATGTAAACCTGAAGCTCACCCCAAAATTGGAATTGGTGGTCCGGTAGGAATTGGAAATAAATGGACTGTTCAAGATCCTATCGTAGAATAAACGTACAATAAACACTTCACTCAGGTTATAATCGGCAGAGAATTTGATCGAAAAAGACTCCTGTCCAGCAGTAGTCTGGTTGTTTTCCTCTATCAGTTTCCGAATGAGTGTTTTGTTTTTCCCATAGGTAACGTCGGCCCTGATATTGATATCATTGTTCAGAGTTTTTTGGGAATTCTTTGTTTTGATAAACATTTTCAGGTTTTCAAGACGATAACCTAACCCGAGGCTTGCTTCATTATTAAACTGTTCCATAGCCTGATTATTGGTAAGGCTCAACATAATGTTGCGTGATTTTCTGTATTCGAAGCGTGTGGTCAGGTTGTTAAGCCACGTAATGTCAACATCAAAAAGAGGGTTGAAAGTTTCGTTAATCGTAATTGTGGCGATATCGTACCTTGGAAGAAAATTTTGCTGTGCATCGTATTTATAACTAAAACCATCATTTTCAGTTATGTAATTAAGATTCGAAATATAAGAACCTACGTTATAGGTAGAACGGTAATCGTGGGAGATGCTCATCGATTTCATGATCTCTTTAAGTCCCTTGATTTTATTCACCATTCCCGAATATTGTAACCGCCAGTTTGGCATCATAAACTTAGCCGAAGGGAAAGGAGTAAGTGAAACACTTTCGGCACTGTTGCCTGAATAAGCCGCAAGAAATGCAGGAATCAATACTTCCTGTGCTGCAGGCCCATAACCTGTTGGAAAACCTGTCTTTGGATTAAAAGTCCCCGGAACATATCCAAAATTTGAATTGGCGACCCTTGACTGGTCAAGGCGACGTGCAATGACCTCGCGGTTCTGTTTGAACTGGTTCCAGACCGGAGACTCTTCAACCGCTGATTTTCCAAGTTTTTCAAATGATGAACCGATAGAAATAATCGACATACTAAAGTTGCCACTATATGCCTTGTTAAAACCACCCCAGCCATTATGATCGTCATAAATCAAAAATTCGGAGGAATTGTTTGACATTGTCCGGTTCGCGTTGAGTTCTACCTTTAAATCGGGGAATGGGACAACTTTAGCCCTGATATTCAACCGCGTGTTATTGTTCATCATATACGGTTTGTTCAGGATTGTATCTTTGGAAATCCACCCGTTTTGGGCAGCCCTGATCCCAAAATTTTCATCCTGATGGCCCAAAACAAAAGGAATTCCTGGAGCGATTATTTTGCTGCCATTCATATCGTTGTAATTTGTAGATCCAAAGTAATTGGTTCCGGGCAGATAACCATAAATACCAGTTCCGCTATTGTCAGTATATGAGATATTTACATTATATAACATCATCAGTAGGCGCGCAATGTATTGATCCAGGTGCAAGCCCTCCTTTTTTTCCTCCTTTTCAGCGGTAACCTCTATGACTGCAAGGGCGCAATCGGTATCAGGGGTGAACATGATCCTGTTCTCGTTGACCACTTTTGTCTGACCACTAATCACCTTTCCTTTTTCATCGGTCACCAGAACAGTTACTTTAGAACTTCCCAACTTATGAAAGATAGATTGAGGAACCCTCTTCTTCAAAATAACTTTGCCATCGCGGAACTTTAGCGGTGCATTTGCTGTAATAGTTTTTTGCCCCCTTGTTTGTGCTTCCCTTCTACCTGCACTAAATTCCCCCCATTTCTGGTTGATCATTTTCAAGTAGGGGATGCGGTTATAAATTCTTAACAAATCAGCCTGTCCATTCAACTGGACTGCCCGTGAATTGTTGATGCTGTTTCCAATGACATAACTACTTCGTGTCTGAGGCGCAACGTCCCAGTCGTAACCTGCCTGATAAACAGCATTTGTCGATACCCAATCCAGCAACGGAAGTTTATTGATCGGTAAAGTATAAGTGATGTTCCATGTATGGTGATAATGTGTATTGCGCCCCCCATCTAAAATATTTTGCCAGATGGTATCACGTCGGGCCTGGTAACCAGGTAGGTTTTTGTCCATTGATCCCAGCGGTTCATCAATCCTTGACGAATTAATGGCTGAAAAATCTATTTTAAGCCCACGGGTAATGTCATAACGAAAATCATAATACCTGTTCCAAATAAAATCTTTCAAATATGAGGTAGGTAAGATAAATCCCGGGTTTGTTATGTTCCTGTACTGCAACTGACTACTTGTGCGATTGATGTCAGACCGGAAGGAAATCTGGCTTGGTTTATAGTTGAGGTTAAAATCCCTTATTAAGGCAAATGCATTCCCTTTTAAAAATTTGATGTTTTTAAAAGGATCAAACGAGCTTGAGGGAGTGGCCATATAGTTATAATTCAGAAGGGCACGT
Source organism: Mariniphaga sp. (assembly GCA_037128295.1). Taxonomy (GTDB): domain Bacteria; phylum Bacteroidota; class Bacteroidia; order Bacteroidales; family Prolixibacteraceae; genus JAAFHB01. Next base: position 2,057 of record JBAXWR010000105.1, on the reverse strand, counting down.
GTATTTTTTGTCTGATCGAGTATCGTATTGATATCACCATGTTCATAAAGGTTATAAGCATAGGTCAATGAAAAATTTGAAAGATCATAAAATTTTGGCTTACTTTCGCCACTACCCTGTTTTTCTATCATTACATTTGTAAAATTGATACTTTTCCGTGATGTGAACATCTGAGAAATCCGCTTGATCGAATCACGGGCATGAGCGCTACCTGCATTTACCAGCGCGTCCGTGAGCTTCACATCTTTATCGAGCGGGGAATACTCGGGGTTAGAAATCGATTTTGAGATACCGAGATAGAGCGGTATCTTGACTCCTGATTTGGTGCCAAAGAATTTGCCAAGCTCAAGATTTGTAGAGACATCGTATTCGTGACTGTCGTCCAATGTACGCTGTCCCATTTTTGAATCGATACTACCAAACCCTGTTGTAGTCATTTTTCCAGCAAAAGAATAGGTACCAAGGTCGGCAAGATTACCCGATATACGTCCGAGGGCAGCCCAGCCACCTTTCTCCTCAAACTGCGACAATCTCAATTCGTTAACCCAGACTTCGACCGATTTCTGGCCAAGGTTCCTATCTTTTTTATTCCTTATGCCGATCATTACCGTTCCAACTTCCGAGAGATCCGGATTTCCCTTAATTTTAATCATGTTCCGGTTGCTGTTAATACCAGTATGGATTTGCTCATAAATGTCGCCAAGTGTGATCAAAGAACCAGCCTTTCTTATTTCGCTGTTCCGCGCTTCTTTTAAGAGTGGAAGTTGGTCAAGTGGTACATAAATTCGGTTTTCTTCTGGCCAGACAGCAAAACGGTCCGTTTCCTTAGAATTATCGTAATATCCTGGCAATGTGAGCTTTAGAGGGATTTCATACTCGTAATAATTGTATTGAAAATCAGAACCTAACCTGACAAAGAGATATAAATCGTTATCGCGTAAAGAAGTCCCTTCCATCTGTTCTGCATGGACTTCCAGTTTCAATGTTTTATACCTACGCATGTCTATCATCATTGACTTATACGCAGCACGGGCATCACCTGGCTGTAAATCGACTGTTCTTAAAACCATCGACTGTTCATTCAGTTGTGTCAGCTGCGAATTGGAGGGGTCAATGACTCGGCTAACCCCGGGTGGCAGGATGTAATTGACAGGTTTTCTGTTGCTATTTTCCTCCACGTTTACTGCTGAAATTTCAAATTGAGTTCCAGGAGTAGGGAGGCTAAGATCCTCCGTAAGGGCTTTGTCGTACCTTCGCCAATTTGTCCTAACCAGATCAAGTGTTGCAAACCGCAATACAACAGGCATTTTCCAACCTTTTAAGAACATCCGGATAAACCTTATCGACCTGAAATCACTGATTGTACCGATTGTTTTGTCGGGTGTGCTTACCGGTATCTTAAACTGATACCAGGTAATATCCGACTTATTTCCGCTCTTAAGTGTTACCGAAGCCTTTTTAATATCTGCAATATAATTCTTTCCAAGTACCATATTGTTCCTATCGAGTTTAACATGGTATTGATAATAACCCTCATTTTCGTTTAGGGTATTGTCATCATTGATGTCCTCCACATCGGGAATTGTTGTAGCGGCAGTTGGGTAGCTTTCGGGCGATTGCGCTGATGTCGGCGAATTGCCTTCAGTACGTGAATAATACTTATACCTTTCCAGGACATCTTTTTTCTCAGCATCATAATCACTCCCACGGAAATAGTGGAAATCGTCGCTCGACGGGTCATTGGTTGCACTAGTCAATGCAGTACTGTTCACAAGTGGCTGTAAAGTATTCAGATAACTTGAAAAGAAGGTTTTTTCTTCTGATGATTTTAGACCGTCGAGACCAACATCCTGATTGACACGGGCAGCCGGCAAATTGTCGAATGCCTTTACAAGCGATTGCTGTTTTGAAACACGCCCCCAATTGGTTACATCAGACATTGCCGGGTCTCCATCAGCGGGCAACCCATGTTCAAATGATTTCCTACCATCACGCAGGATATCTTCCGAAACATTGCCCAAGTTAAAATAGAGATCCCCACCAGGATTTTTATTTTC
>JBAXWR010000104.1:0-23635 GCA_037128295.1 Mariniphaga sp. | reverse complement strand
CAAATTATCCTGCCCGAAGGTTTCGATATCAAATCGCAAAAGTTGTGATAAAAGGGGCATATAATCTGCTATCGGCCAAGAAGACTGCAGGGGAGATGGCCTGCTGATAATAATCTATTCTTCAATTACTTATCATTTGTGCAATTACATGAACCTGCCGGACATTTCATGGCAGGTTCAATTATTTTCACAAAGAACAGTGCTGCCAATATTCCTCCAACAATTGGAGCCAGGATATATACAAATAAAAAACCTCCGGAATGATCAGGAAAAGCCGCCTGTCCCCACCCCATTAACCAGGCTACCATTCTGGGTCCAAAATCGCGGGCAGGATTCAAACCTGCCTGTGTCAATTGTGCAATAAGGCAAATGATGGAAGTAACTGTCAGACCGATAAAAAGCGGGGCAATGGCATCATTGGGACGACCGATATTGCACCCTTCCGTAAGGGCTAAAATCATCAGGAGCAATAGGAATGTCCCCAAAGCTTCGGCAGCCATTGCAAGCGGAAGGGAGACAATTGCGGTAGATCCAGGATTGGGATAAAATTCGCCAAATATTTTTGCAGTCTGGATTGATTCAACCGACCCCCTGATGATGCCATGGGTGCTTTCAAATGCTGAAATCGAAGGTGAGAACAAAAAATAAAGGATAAGCCCTGCCAAAAACGCACCCAAGAACTGGGCAACCAAATAAATATGTAACTTTTTGAATGACATTCGTTTGCCAACAACCATTGCAATACTGACTGCCGGATTGAGGTGAGCACATGATAAATGTCGGGTCAGGTAAATCGCTAGTGTAACCCCAAATCCCCATGCCAAAGCTATCTGCATGATCCCTTGGTAGGCATCGAACAGCACAGAAACGGCCACCGACCCGCATCCGAACAGTACGAGAACAAATGTGCCCAATATTTCACCTGTAAACTCTTTTGAGTACTTCATTCCAATATTATCAAATTTCATTTATCTGCCCAATTAGATTAGTCACACACTTATCTAAACCATTTGCAAATTCAGGCTACAAATATATATTATTTTGGATGTTGCTTTTCAGGAGAAAAACTCCAGGCAACTATCCGGCTTTGCTTCTGTCCTTGTGCCATTTCGATGGTCCGTACCTGTGTGGCTCCGGCTTTTTGGAGCGACTTGTAAACAGCAGGAAGGTTCGATTTTTTAGAGATCAAGGTTGAAAACCAACGGCAGCAATTAGGGAGTTCGGAACTCTGTTTGATCATCCGGCGGACAAACTCGGCCTCGCCACCGGGGCACCAAAGTTCGTTGTTCTGTCCACCAAAGTTGAGAACTGAGGTTTTCTCCTTGTTGTTTCCGAGGTTCCGGGTTTTGCGTTGTGTCCCTTCCGTCGCCTCTTCTGCTGAAGTATGAAACGGTGGGTTGCAAATCGAAAAGTCAAATACCTCACCTGGTTTAAGAATATTCGAAAAGAAATTCGAAGGATTATTTTGAAGCCGACATTCTACAACACTTTGTAGTTTAGGGTTTGCTTCAATTATTTGGTTGGCAGAAAGGATGGCAATAGGATCAATATCGGTTCCTACAAAATGCCATCCATAAGCCTTGTTCCCGATGATCGGATAGACACAGTTGGCACCAACACCGATATCCAGGACTGAAACCGATTTTCCGGTTGGGATGATGCCATTGTTGCTGGAAGCCAACAGGTCGGCCATATAATGAATATAATCGGCTCGCCCCGGAATTGGAGGGCATAGGTAATCCGCAGGAATATCCCAATCCAATATATCATAAAACTGTTTCAGGATGGCCTTGTTGAGCATTTTTACTGCCTGAGGATCGGCAAAATCAATCGATTCAGAACCATATTTACTCAGTTTCACAAACTTTCCCAGTTCAGGACAGGCTTGAATAAGTTGTTTAAAATCATAACGATACCTGTGTAGATTCCGGGGATGCAAACCTGATTTTTCATTGTTAACAATTGGATTTTTACCGTACATGAACAACTTCCTTAAATTGGCTTGCAAAGATATTCCAATTATTAAATAATGATATGAAGAACTTGCTGGTTGGCATCGACATGACGGGCATAAATGATCCGATCAACATATCCGATCCATACTTCTGTCAAATCACTTAATTGATAAACATAGATATGGATGCCGCTTCCAATGTCTTTTGTGGGTTCCCCAAATTTCGCAACGATTGCATTATAATCCATTCCGGCATTTAGCGATACCACAAAATCACTGTAAGTCAGTGCTTTCTTTTCATCTGGATTCTTCGAACATGCAGCCAGTAAAATAGCTACTATTGCAAATGAAAATAATACTCTTTTCATAATTTTTAATTTAAGAGAAAGTATATGCCTAAAAACGCTATTCTTGCCACGAAGTCACTAATTATCAATGTTTCACCAAGTTTTCGGAAAGGGCATTCGGCATTAATATATTTCGTCCCTAACAGGACTTTTTGATATTTGTATTAATTTTTCTACCAATATTTGATCCCTAACGGGATCTTTACAGGGTCTATTCACATATTTTATCCTGAATCCGGCACAATAATCTCAGGATCACGAACCAAGCCAGTTGCTAGCCACCTGTAGCCAGTTGCCAGTTGCTAGCCGCAAGCTGCCAGCCGCTAGTTTTCCATCTTCAAATATAATCATTTTGGAAAAAATATCCAAGTGTGTTCCAAAACATGAATTAAAACTAACTTTGCAAAACGATGAAAAGATTTGCCACAATTATAGACCGTATCAGTGCCTGGCGGCTGAAACACCTCGATGAACGAGAGGTCCTGCTCATTCTGAGCTTTGTGGTGGGGTTGTTAAGCGGTTTTGCCGCGATCATCCTTAAAAATCTGATCCACAACCTTGGAAAACTGTTGACGAATAATTTTGAATCCTATTCGGAGAGTTATCAATATCTGGCTTATCCGGGTATTGGAATCCTTATTACAGTTCTGTATGTGAGATTCTTCGTAAAAGACGATATCGGTCACGGGGTGACCAAAGTATTGGAGTCGATTGCGAACAAAAAAGGGTTGATGCGCGCACATAACATGTTCACCTCGATCATTTCCAGCACGATCACTATAGGTTTTGGGGGTTCGGTAGGTGCCGAGGCACCAGTTGTGTTAACAGGTTCATCGATAGGATCAAACATCGCCCGAACCTTCCACTTAAGCTACCGTAACATGACCGTTTTGATCGGATGCGGCGCAGCAGGTGCGATCGCCGGGATTTTCAAGGCTCCTTTGGCGGGGATGTTATTTGCCATAGAGGTATTAATGCTCGACATGACCATGTCCTCCCTCCTGCCCCTGATGATCTCTGCCTCAACAGCCACTTCACTCGCCTTTTTTCTGATGGGAAGTGCCCATCATTTTTATTTTCAGATCGATAAAGCCTTCAACGTGGCCAATATTCCGTGGTATATCGTTTTAGGGATCTTCTGTGGCATTTTCTCCTTTCTATTTACAAGAGGGAACATCTTTGTAGAAGGGCGTTTCAAGAAGATCAGAAATCCATATGTCAAAGTTGGAATTGGCGCATTGTTGCTTGGGGTCATGATCTTCCTATTCCCTTCACTTTGGGGAGAAGGTTATTTTACTATAGATCAAATACTTGCAGACAACGGTTCAAATATCCTCAACAATTCGGTTTTTGTTGGGTTTAAAGACGACAAATTCATTCTGATAGGAATGATTTTGCTGATCATGCTCGTAAAAATAGTAGCTACTGCTGCTACAAATGGTGCAGGTGGTAGTGGGGGAATTTTTGCACCCACTTTGTTTTTAGGGGGTATGGCTGGTTTTTTCATTTCGTCGATACTTAACTTGAATGGTAATCTGGTTCCGGCCCGTGATTTTGCCCTCGTCGGAATGGCAGGTATGATGGCAGGTGTGATGCATTCGCCAATGACTGCCATTTTTCTGATTGCCGAAATCAGCGGGGGATTTGGATTGCTAATACCACTAATGATCACTGCAACAGCATCATACCTTACAATTACACCTTTCGAGCCACATTCGCTCTACCATATCCGTTTGGCACAGAAAGGGGAACTCATCACACATGACAAAGACAAAGCGGTGCTTACTCTCCTTAAATTGAAAAATGTGATCGAGAAAGACCTAAAAACAGTCATGATAGACTGTACTTTAGGCGAATTGGTACGAGTAATTTCACAATCAAAACGGAATGTTTTCCCGGTTATCGATCAGGATGACAATTTCTGTGGCGTTGTTCTGCTTGATGACATCCGTGAGATCATGTTCAACAAAGATTTATACAACACAATCCTTGTCAAAAATCTGATGGTGATGCCCCCTTTTACCATTTCATTGGATGAAAAAATGGAGAGCGTAATGAAGAAATTTAACGAAAACGGAGTGTGGAATCTACCGGTTGTCAACAACAGAAAATACATTGGATTAATCTCAAAATCGACAATTTTCAACGCCTATCGCTCCGAACTGGTCCGTTTCTCGGAAGAATAACAGGTTTTAGGAATAATTAGTAATAAGGAAACATTTTAGATTATTGAGGTTCTGTTGATAAACCGTAAATTTGCCACTAATTCGGAGAATAGAGGGTGAGAAAGGGAGAGGGAGTGAAATGGAGAATGGGAGACCGGAAAAAGGAAACCGAAGGAAAAGAGAACGGGGAAGAGAAAAGGATGTATTTTCTGCCTTTGATCGAATCGGACTCTAATCTGTCAAATGAATAACTTTGTGGATTTCATATTTGATCTGTGAAAGATCAAAAGCTCCGTAGGAGCGAAATATTTGTAGAAACCGAAATTCATTCTCACGGTTTAGGCACAATCAGGATTCCATTAAAAGAGCAATATTTGTCTGCGCCGCAAAACAACAGTGTTCAGTTGCGAAATAAATAAAAAATAATATCTAAATAATTGATAAACAATTCGATAAAAATGAAAAGGGATACCCAGATTTTTGAGATCATTGAAAAAGAGAGAATCCGTCAGTTGCATGGCATTGAACTGATTGCATCAGAGAATTTTGTTTCGGAACAGGTCATGGAAGCCGCTGGCTCATGCCTGACGAACAAATATGCCGAAGGCTATCCAGGGCATCGTTATTATGGTGGTTGCCAGTTTGTTGACGAATCGGAACAATTGGCTATCGACCGTTTGAAACAACTTTTTGGTGCCGAGTATGCCAATGTTCAGCCCCACTCAGGTGCTCAGGCCAACATGGCAGTTTTGATGACGGTGCTAAAACCTGGCGACACATTTATGGGCCTTGACCTTTCCCATGGTGGTCACCTGTCGCATGGTTCACCTGTCAATTCATCAGGTTTGCTTTATCGCCCTGTAGCCTATTCGGTTAGGGAAGATACGGGCTTAGTGGACTATGATATGATGGAAGAGGTTGCTTTAAAAGAACTTCCCAAACTGATCATCGCTGGTGCTTCGGCCTACTCGCGTGAATGGGATTACCAACGGATGCGAAACCTGGCTGATAAAATTGGCGCTATTTTCATGGTTGACATGGCCCATCCTGCCGGCTTGATCGCCGCAGGTTTGCTCGACAATCCATTGAAATATGCCCATATCGTGACTTCTACAACCCACAAAACTTTACGTGGCCCACGTGGCGGGATCATCCTTCTGGGCAAAGATTTTGAAAACCCTTGGGGTTTGGCCACAAAGAAAGGCGAAATAAAGATGATGTCAACATTGCTCGATTCTGCCATTTTTCCTGGCATCCAGGGTGGTCCGCTTGAACATGTCATTGCTGCAAAGGCAGTTGCATTCGGAGAAGCACTTGAACCTGAATACAAAGAGTATCAAACTCTAGTACAAAAGAATGCAAAAGTAATGGCCAAAGCATTTATTGAAAAAGGCTACAAGGTGATCTCCGGTGGAACGGACAACCACTCGATGTTGATCGACCTCCGCACCAAATTCCCCGATTTGACGGGTAAGAAAGCTGAAAACGCACTTGTACGTGCAGATATTACCATCAACAAGAATATGGTCCCTTTCGATTCACGTTCTCCATTCCTCACATCGGGTTTAAGAGTCGGTACACCAGCCATCACGACCCGTGGTTTGAAGGAATCGGATATGGCAATAATCGTTGAACTGATCGATGAAGTTCTGCAAAATGTTGACAATGAAGATGTGATCACTGACGTTCGCGGGAGGGTCAATAAAATGATGGAAAAATTCCCAATGTTTGCATGGTAGGATTTAAATATTACATTAAAAACAAAAGGGTTGGTGATCAATCCTTTTGTTTTTGATGCTGGTCTGGGATTGAATGTTGATAGTTCGTTTCACGCGAAACTATATTTTTTTTCTCGCCAAGTCCGCCAGGAACGCAAAGGGAATATCATCGAACCCTTTGCGGAACTTTGCGGACTTTGCGAGACTTTTTAATATATCCCGCGAGAATGAACTGCGTAGAAAATTAGATATCAAATATGGAATGGTATAATATTCTGGCACTTAACGGAGCCGGGTTTCTGGCAGGGTTTATCAATACATTGGCGGGTGGCGGTTCGATGCTGACACTTCCTTTGCTGATCTTCCTAGGGTTACCTGCCAATGTGGCTAACGGCACAAACCGGGTGGCCATCCTTTTTCAAAGCATGGCTGGTTTAAAAGCTTTCAAGGCAAAAAATGCTATCGATTTTAAGGTGGACTCACGTCTGGCAATTCCAGCAGTAATTGGTGCCATCCCAGGCGCAATGCTCGCAAGCTATTTGAATGCCGATGCAATGAAAAAAATTATTGCCATCACCCTGATCAGCATGTTCCTGTTGATCGTTTTTAAACCCAAGGTCTGGGAAAAAAGCATGACCGCCGATCCAGCCAAACCGCTTTGGTGGCACTACCCATTGTTTGTGATGATCGGGTTTTATGGTGGTTTTATCCAGGTTGGGATTGGGTTTATCCTTTTGGCAGGATTGGTCATGGGGTCCGGCTATGACCTTGTCCGTGGAAATGCAGTCAAGAAACTGATCATCCTGTTATATACCCCGGTAGCTTTGGCTATTTTCTTTTACAATGGCCAGGTGGACATCAAAGCTGGGTTATTCCTTGCAGTCGGAAATGCGCTTGGGGCAGTTGCTGCAGCCAATTTTGCCGTCAGTTGGGGACCAAAAGCCGTGAAGTACTTTTTGCTGGTTGCTTTGGTTGCTGTGTCGTTGAAATTGTTGGAAGTGTTTTAGGAAGGCGGCTGGCGATTGGCTACTGGTGGCTGGCTTGGGTTTGTGGTCAAATTTTGATATAACTTTCAGGATATTAAATCGATAATCAGAAATATCCTTAAAGGTTGGATGGCTGAAGTTTAGCACTTGCCTTTCCTGCAAAAAGTTCCTTTGGTGCTTCGATTGGATAATGCTCCCTTTCATATTTTTCAACAAGTAATGATAATAGTTCCAGCTCTTCCCCTTCCGGACTGTCCACTTCAATTAGATTTTCAGTGCTATTGATCAGACTGTAAATCCTTTCACAAGCTTCGTTGTATTCTTTTTCAGTTCTTAATATCTTTGTCTTCATATTTTAGAATTTTATCCAATTCTTCTGAAGTCAAACCTTTATCTGACATATCGTTTCTCAATTCATCGAGAAGGATAAGATATTCATCCGTTTTTGGATCTATTTCCCCTTCATCTACATCAATAACTATTCTTTCCATCTTACAAGAATCATTTTATCCAAAAATACAAAAAGAAACTTTATCAGATCAGAACTCCAAAAACTATTTATTTCGATTAACCTTTCTCCTCCAAAAGTTTTTTATTCAAAGCAAAAATAAATGAGGTAAATTAGGTTGGGGAGGAATGATAACCCATTGGCTACTAAGGTTAAGATGAAGAAAAATAAGGCTTTTTTGAAACGGATTCAAGCAAAATCATGCCTAAAATGGAATGAATATATAGTTTTAAGCAGATTCAAACCTTATTTTCCCTATTTTTTTAACCTTAATAGCTTTGATTAACGCTCGAAAACAACCTTATTTACCTTATTTATAATATATTACACAATTTTGCAAAAAAAAAATGTAAAAACGGCAAAGGGTAAAAATGTAAAATTGAAAAATCTAAAGATCCTTGGCGCAACGGAAACCGTAGTAGTTGAAGCGGTAGCCCGGAGAGTTGTTGAAGCGGTAGGCGGTACGGAAGAGGGAGTTGAAATGGCAATGCCACGAGCCACCGCGCAAAACACGCGAACTACCGGAGGAGGGGGACTGCAGGTCGCCTGTTTTATAACGGTTATATGCCTTATCATCGTACCAGTCTGCGCACCACTCCTCTACGTTGCCTGAAGGTTGGTATAGCCCATAAGGGCTGCAACCTTCGGGATATTGCCATACACTACAAGTGGTTTTGCTGCCTCTGTTGCTTTCGTTGCGGCACAGTTTGCCGTCTTCCCAATCGTTGCCCCATGGGTATTCGCGGCAATCGTTGCCACGCGCCGCCTTTTCCCATTCAAGCTCAGTGGGTAAACGCAACCCTGCCCATTGGCAATAAGCTTCGGCCCCGAACCAAGAAACATTTACAACAGGATGGTCGGCTTTCCCGCCGTAAGCCTCAAAATCATCTCCTGTCTTTCTTACAAAACAATCTTTATCCAATAGTATCCATTTTTCCAAATCGTTGGCAGCAGGTTTTTTTTCGTTCAAAAATAGTGCGTATTGCGCGTTGATTACCGGATGCAAAGCTATACAAAACGCGGGCAACGTTACCGGAAAAGGTTTCCCATTTCCTTCATCGCTGCCTGATCCTCCGGCCAGGAAGGTGCCGGAAGGGATGCTTGCCCATTGGATTTCAACAATTTCAGCAACTGGAGCTGGCAGATATGGTACTTCAGTAGTTTTGGATGAAGGCGATAATTCCAACATATCCTTTATAGGTAACTTTATCAATTGATCCTTAGTTTTTTCAATTTCACCAGGTTTTCCATAAATAAGTTTGAGGCAAGTCAATACCCTATCCATTGTTTGTGGATCGCCTTCATAGGCAAATCCCCGAATCAATTGTCTAAGTTGAATTGCTTGAGGCACATCATCTGACACAGTGATAAGATCCCATGAAGTGACTCTTGGTTCGCAAAAATGCGACAACCCCTCAACTGCACATTGATTTGCTAGCCATAATTGACCTCTACTCTTATAATCACTGACTATATCGTACCACCCGTTGTTAATTTGCCAGCCTTCCGGAAAACGTTTGAATACTTCTTCCAGTCCTTTGAAATCAGGCCTCTCTTTTACCAATTCTTTATTCCTAAAGTCCCGTCCTATTTTTTGTGGATCGTTAATATTATTTCTATCAAGCCAGGCAGGTACTAAATTATCTTGCGGTGATCCAATTTCAGTGTTTGATCGTTGAGAGGTCGCACCAGCAACTTTATCGGAACGGTTGCTAAGCTTATCTACCGCCATATCTGCTGCATACGCAATTTCCATGTGAATATGCCGCGATAACTTGTGTAAAACAGGCAAAGCTTCCGTATCTCCAATTTCTGCGAGACGCTCTATTGCCTTGATATCGTTAATCTTGTCTAATTGACGTGAACCAGTGCTTATTTCATAGAGCCTAAACATCAATTGCTTTAATTCATCACTATTGGTCAGCTTTACAGAACGTGGCTGATTAACTTCTGGTGCTGAATGGTTTTCAACAACTTCCGCCACAGTGGTTTGATCGTCGAATTTAATTGGTTGTTCATCCTTTTGAATTATTTGATCATTTATGCCATTTGTATTACCTTTCGGGTCAGCACCATAATCATTAGTGCCAACTGTCCCTTCAGTAAACCCAAGTATTATATTATAGATTGGTATAATACCATACCAGCCACTCTTATTTAAATCATGCATTCTCTTGAACACTTGAATTTGTATAATTATTGTTACCAAAATTAGAAAAACCCTTAATATATAGACCGTAATATCATAAGCTATACCTGAAGAAGGAATGGTTATTAGGACAAAAAAAATCAATATATTAATTATTAGCCAACGCAACCAAAATGTGGTGCGCCTAATACGGCCTTTCAATGAAAAAAATTGTTCTTTCATTTTTTAAAGTATTAATATTTCCCTGTTTATATGGCTTTTGGGTGTCGCCCCGTTTTTGAATGGTATCTGGACTCCATGCATTTAATGTTGTATAATTTTAATTGATACCGTCTAATAAAGAATTATCGGCATACTTCATGTTAATCTTTTATCTCAAAGTATAATACCAACCTTGGTCATTAACTCTTCTAGTTAATAATCCTTGTTCACGAAGAGCTTCAAGAAGTTCAAGGGTGGCTGACTCCCTGTCGGATCTACAGTTCATATTTTTCATCTTTGCTTCCTCAATAAACCATTCCAGATAATTTTCGCTGATCATATTGAAAGCATTACCTGCGAAAAACTCATTTCCACTGCCCCATTTTGCTCTAATAGCTGTGAGAAAATGGGATAGTTCGGTTCGCAAATCAAACTGATTATGCGCAATTTTTTTTGCCTCAATAAGATCTTTTTTCTTTTGTTCCTCGGCTTCTACACCCTTTAAATGTGCTGTTTTTTTCATTGTTTCCCAAGTTTCAATAACCCACTTATCCGTTACATAAGAAGGAGTTATTGTCCATATAAGGCGTTCAATAATAAAGGCAAAAACAAATCCAAATACCCAATAGCCAACAACAGATCCAAAACCCTCTGAACCTAAAATTATTTTATTAGCAAAGAGCAAAATACTAATTTCCCAAAGTAGCCATGGTTGATGAGGACCTGGATTATCTAAACCCTCTGCTTTTTTGGCTTGTCCTATTTCTTGGCCTTTAGCAACAGCCGCTAACAACAGAAAAAAAAGAATTAAATACCAAATAATTTTATAAACTATTTCCATGTTTTAATCTTTTAGTTAACATTTAAACCGTTTCACATTCCACTAACCTTTATTAATTTTTTCATAGGCTTTTTGGGCACGGTAACTCCTACCAACAAATTGTCCGTGCAGGTCAATTTTGCCATCTTCGACCAAAGGTTCATTTGCTAATTGATTACCAATTATGAAGTTAGGATAGGCTGCAACTTGTCTATATGGAGCAAATTCCTCCAATAATTTCTGTACTTCGGTTGCACGGCCAGAAGTATTCCAAGTTATCGACAAGCAATATACATTTTCCCGGTCTGGTGTAGCATCAGTATCACCATCGCTGAGTATGGCTCCCGCTAAAAATTCAATATCAACAGCTTGCCAAAAAATTCGCCAACATGCTTCACCATAACCGCACAGGGAGTCATCCACCTTATTAATGTCAAAACGTATCCCTATAGAGTAGGGCTGAAGTATTTCTGGATCTGAATTGTTTTCAACAACCTTATCTACAGTTGTTTGAGCTTCGGATGTAATTAGTTGTTCATCCATTTCAATTTCTTGATCATTTATGCCATTGGTCCTATCTTTCGGGTCAGCACCATAATCATTAGGGCCAACTGTCCCCTCAGTAAATGCAAGTATAATATTATAGATCGGTATAATACCATACCATCCACTCTTATTTAAATCATGCATTCTCTTGATTAATTGAATAGGTAACAAGATGGTGATAACAGTAATAATTACACTAAAAGGCAGCATAACCATTCCATCTCCCTTAGAATTAGGATCATAACCCAAATTGGATATAACCTCCTTCATTAAATAGATAAAAACATAAGCTACCACAATAATTATTAGCCAACGCACCCAAAATGTTGTTCGCCTAATACGACCTGTAACTGAAAAAATTCGTTCTTTCATTTTATAAAGTATAAATTAGTTTTTTACCAACTACTTTGGCTTTTCGATACCACGTTTTTGAATGGTTTCTGGTCTCCACTGCTCCTTAATTATTCTAATACGCATGATGTCAGTCCTTTATCCAATTAAAATGATAATAAACCCCCATGAGAAAAACGAATCCAGCTCCATTGGGTTTTATTAATTCATCACTAGTAGGATGAGAATGAACTCCAGATTTAAATTTATAATTGACATTTTGCAATTTTAATCCTGCGCAATAAGTAAATCTTTTAGGTGTATTATATTCAAAAATTACGCTTAAATGGCCACCGAAACCACTATCATATTTCCAATCATCATCGAAGCCACCGCTTATTTTACTAAGTTCAATATTTAATTCAGCATTATAAAGCCAATCAATACCAGCCCCAAATTTTAGACGCATTTTTTCTTTTGCACCTATTGGTAATATATATGCTGGGGTCAAAGACACAACGCCACGATTAAATGTTAAGTTGGCGTTATCAACAGTTTGACTAGGTTCGCTAAATTGACTACCTATGTTAAAAGTCAAGTCAAAATGTCTGTTAAACTCATAACCGTATTCAAATTCTGCAGAAGTCGCATCTCCATAACTTATAGTTGATTCTGTTCCATCTGTAAATTTTGCAAAGGGAATATTTTTAAAACCGCTTCCTGTTCCTATAGTGAACCCAATCCTGTTTTTGTATTTATGATTTGTCATTTCACCTTGCTGCATTTTGGTATTTGTGCGATCTGTTTTGGTTGCTTTTTCTGTGGATTTGTTCAATTCACTAAAAATGTCTTTCGTGCCATTTTCATAGCGTATCATTAAAACTTCTGATTTATCAATTGAATAAATTGGTCCTTTAAGGTTATCGAATCTTGTAAATTTGATTTGTGTAGTTGTAATCTCAGAAATTTTGGCTTGAATATCGTCGCCTGTTTTTTTTGTTATCACGTCATGAGCGAAACAAATGCCAACTGTAATAAGAACTGTCAGTGTTGTAAGGATGATTTTTTTCATGGTATTGTAGTTAAATTTTTTCCTACTCGTTTGGCTTTTCGGTGTTGCCCCGTTTTTTGAATGGTTTCTGGTCTCCACGTATAAGTCTTAGTATAAATATTTAAAAATAAGTCGTTTAATAAAATCTAAGAAATAAAATCATCTAATCTAATCCTGGACACACCTGACAGATAAGCCGAAAACCTTACCGATGCCACCGCGGCTGACATTCGTGTCATCACAAGAGAAGCTGCGGTACAATGCGTTGTCCTCACCGTCTTCAGTTTTGCTCCACCAATGGCCACTGCCGCCTACATTGGCGAACGCATTATTAAATCTGTCAAAGCGTAAGCCGCCAGGAAGGGCTGTGAAACCACTGCTGTTGGTCGCACCAAAATTCGGACTCGTCCAATGCGTTGTGCCTACTTCTTTTAATTTGCCACCCGCAACTTTTTCACCACTAAGGTAATCAGTTAAAATTGTCCATTCAGAATCCGTGGGTACAG
The DNA here is from genome assembly GCA_037128295.1 of Mariniphaga sp. Taxonomy (GTDB): domain Bacteria; phylum Bacteroidota; class Bacteroidia; order Bacteroidales; family Prolixibacteraceae; genus JAAFHB01. The sequence goes on along the minus strand of JBAXWR010000104.1, from coordinate 10,354 downwards.
CCAGCCTTTGGGTGCAATATTGCGGGTGTCGGAAACTGCATACCAAGAGTACAAAGCTCCGTAAGTAGATTTATTTTTTTCATCGTTATCGTACCAGCAATAATTAGGGGGAGAATTATAGACTGTTAAAGGGTCACCATTGCGGTATTTGGTTGTTTTAAGGTTTTGAACCATCCAAACCTGTGTTCCAATCTTTACAGTATTATAGACATTGCCATCAATATCAGTAACTGTATTATTTTTACAACTCATAAAGGAAGAAAACAATATTACTGAAAGAAACACAGTGCAAAACAACAATTTCCTTTTCATAGATTAATATTTTAAATTATGGTGATACAAACCTATAAAACTTATTGATAATCTGCAAGAAAAATGAACTATATATTTTGAAATATTTTTTTAAGCGATACAACAAAATGAAATATTTCTGTAAAGCCAACAAATGAAAATTTCCCTCATTCAAGTTACAAATGGAATGTTCAAGATCACAAAATGTGATCTTGAACAGATTATATACTACTGTTCATTAAATTGAAATCTGAATGAGATAGGAAACCTTTCGATTTAAGTGGCAAAAAAAACGGCCCAATCGGGCCGTTTTTTTTATCCTATTATTCAAGCTCATGCACAACCAACCCCGACCTGAGTTTGGGTTCAAACCAGGTGGTTTTGGGGGGCATGATGTTGCCGGAATCTGCAATGTCAATTAACTGCTTCATAGATACAGGGTAGAGTGCAAAAGCAACTTTCATATCTCCGGAGTCCACCCTTGTTTTCAGTTCGCCCAAGCCGCGGATGCCACCGATAAAATCGATGCGCTTGTCGGTACGGAGATCTTTGATCCCAAGGATCTTATCAAGGACAAGATTCGAAAGTATCGTCACATCAAGTACACCAATGGGGTCATTGTCGTTGTAACGGCCAACTTTGGTAATCAGTTTATACCATTCACCTTCGAGGTACATGCTAAAGGTATGCAACTGATCCGGTTTGTATATTTCGCTTCCTGCCTTCTGGATATCGAAATCGATCCCGATTTTATCAACCAACTCATCCGGAGTTAAACCATTCAGGTCTTTGACCGTGCGGTTGTAATCGATGATCTTCAATTGGTTGTCAGGAAAATGGACTGCAAGGAAATAGTTGTACTCTTCGTCACCAGTATGGTTCGGATTCTGACTACGTTTCTCTTTCCCAACCAAAGCGGCAGCAGCCGTCCGGTGGTGACCATCAGCAACATAGGTGGCAGGAATTTTGGCGAAAAGATCGACTATTTTTGTGATCGCATGCTCCTCTTCAACCAACCAGAAATGGTGGCCAAAACCGTCATTCGCAACAAAATCATATACAGGCGATTGCGTATTGACAATGTTATTTACGATTTCATCCAATTCCTGAACATAGGGGAATGCAAAGAAAACCGGCTCCATATTGGCATTGGTGATCCGCACATGTTTCATGCGGTCTTCTTCCTTGTCGGGACGGGTAAGCTCATGTTTTTTGATCACACCATTGAGGTAATCGTCAACTGAAGCACACCCCACGATCCCATATTGTGTCCTCCCATCCATGGTCTGCGCATAAATATAGAGCGACTCTTTTGCATCCTTTACCAACCAACCGTTGTTGCGCCAGATATCCAAATTTTCTACAGCCTTTTGATAAACAGGCTCTGTATGTTCGTCTGTCCCCGCGGGGACATCACTCTCAGGCTTGATGATATGCAAGCGAGTATATGGGTTTCCTTCTGCCTCAACACGTGCCTCTTCAGAATTCAGAACATCGTAAGGACGGGAAGCCACCAGGGCAGCCAACTCAATCGGGGGACGGAACCCCCTAAATGGTTTTAGAATTGCCATAATTTAGTTCTGGGCTTCAAATTCTTTCATTGCATCGACCAAAACCTGTACGCTTTCTATTGGCATAGCGTTGTAAATCGATGCCCTGAATCCACCAACACTGCGGTGACCTTCAATTCCAAGGATATTGAGTTCTTTAGCTTTTGCAAGAAACGCTTTATCAAGAGCTTCATAGCCATGATCCATCACAAAAGTCACGTTCATGCGTGAACGATCTTCAGGATCGGGAACCGGGCAGATAAACAGTTTATTGCGGTCGATTTCATCATACAGCAATTTGGCCTTGGCAAGGTTTTTGACTTCCATCACTTTAATGCCACCATTGTCCTTCAACCATGTCAGGGTTTGAAGCGCAGAGAAAACCGGAAGACATGGAGGAGTATTGAACATCGACTTTGCATCGATATGTGTCTGGTAATTGATCATCGTAGGAATTGGCCTGCCAGTTTTACCAAGGGCATCTTTGCGGACAATAACCACAGCCACGCCTGATGGGGCAAGATTTTTCTGGGCACCTGCATAGATCAGTGCGTACTTCGAAACATCGATCGGACGGCTAAAAATATCGGATGACATATCTGCAACCAATGGAACCGGAGAATCTATATCATAATAAATTTGCGTGCCATAAATGGTATTGTTAGAAGTAATATGCAGATAATCAATATCAGTAGGAATCGTAACGTTTTTCGGGATATAATTGTAATTCTTGTCCTTTGAAGAGGCGACTTCAACAACTTCACCAAAAAATTTACCCTCTTTAAGAGCGTTGGCTGCCCAAACTCCCGTATTATAATAACCTGCTTTGGTTTTCATCAAGTTGAAAGGAACCATGTAAAATTGAGCACTTGCACCTCCCTGGAGGAATAGGACTTCATGGGTATCGGGAACTTCGAGCAACTCTTTAACAAGTGCAATAGCCTGATCCATAACAGCCACAAACTCCTTGCTCCTGTGCGATATTTCCAAAACCGATAGGGTCGTACCGGCAAAATTCAGTATGGCTTCTGCCGTTTTCTGAATTGTATATTCAGGAAGAATAGATGGACCTGCATAAAAATTGTGCTTTTTCATTGAGTAGGAATTAAAAATTAATATTATAACTAATTATAAATGTGCTTATTAAATAGCAAAAATAAAAACAAATACGATCTGACTTTATTTTGCAAAATTAAGCAAATTGTCAGAAACATGACAAAAATCAACAAAATTAAATGAACGGCATTTTTACAATCCTGGCTTTCAACCTTTTATTACGGACAAGAATATAGATTTCTGAACCTAATGAACTGTAAGCATTGTTAATATATCCAATTCCTATCCCTTTTTCAAGAACCGGCGACTGTGTTCCCGAGGTTACGATACCAATCACACTCCCATCAACATCCACAATCTCATAACCATGACGCGGAATCCCACGGTCGATCATTTCAAAACCTTTCAATTTTCGGGATACACCCTCATTTTTTTGTTTTAAAAATAACTCTTTGTCAATGAACTGCTTTGTATCCGCAAACTTCGTGATCCAGCCCAATCCCGCTTCAATTGGCGAAGTTGTGTCGTCAATGTCGTTTCCGTACAGGCAATAACCCATCTCGAGTCTTAAAGTGTCACGCGCACCCAAGCCAATCGGTTTAATCCCTTCCTCAACTCCTGCTGCAAAAATAGCTTCCCAGATAGGTTTGGCATATTCGTTATAAAAATAGAGTTCGAAGCCTCCTGCACCAGTATATCCGGTTGCCGATATAATTACATCATCTATCCCGGCAAATTTCCCAACTTTGAAAGTGTAATATTTAATTGATGAGAGATCGATATCTGTCAGCTTTTGCAGAATCTGAGCAGCTTTTGGCCCCTGAATTGCCAATTGGCTAATCTTGTGGGAGGCATTCTCAAGCTCGGCATCCAAATCATTTTGGGAAACCAGCCAATCAAAATCTTTTTGAATATTGGATGCGTTTACAACCAACATGTATTTCTGAGTCTCAAAATAGTACACCAAAAGGTCGTCAACAATACCCCCTTTGCCGTTCGGGAAACAAGAATACTGTGCCTGTCCAACTTGCAATGTTGCTGCATCATTGGATGTAACTTTCTGAATAAACGACAGCGCATTAGGGCCTTTGACCCAGATTTCGCCCATGTGCGACACATCAAAAACCCCAGCACCATTTCTGACTGTCATGTGTTCATCTTTGATCCCTGTATATTCAACTGGCATTTCAAACCCGGCAAATTCAACTATCTTGGCATTGTAGCTTTTGTGAATTTCGTAAAAAGGTGTTCTTGTCATCGTATTGTATTGTTATTTTGAAAGGTACAAAATTAAATATTTCATTGGCACTAAAAGCTGAAAAAACTCACTTCGGATTGAATATAAATTACTAATTTTGGACTTCCATTAATGATCTCAAATAATCCCTGATAAAATGGCTCTAACAAATTTGAATTATCTGCAAACGATTACCGAAGGTGACAAGGATACTATGTGCGAAATCATCGAAATGTTCTTTGACCAGGTTCCTGAATTCGTTGGAAACTTAACGCGTTTTCTGGCAGAGGGTAAATATCCCGAACTCGGGAAAGAAGCACATAAAGCAAAATCCTCCGTGATGATCCTTGGCATGGAACAACTTGGCCATGATCTCAAAGCCTTACAACTCGCTACAATTGCAGGAACGCATGTTGAAACCTATGCCCCGATGGTCGCAAGATTTGAAAAAGAATGTAAGATTGCTATCGAAGAATTAACTGCAGAACTGAAGAAATTGAGAAAATAACTGCTATTTTGGAGTCATTTTTAATATTTCCTCGGCAAAATTATAAGTTGCTTTTGCTACATCCCCAAAACCTTTAGTTGTCAGGTCACAGGCAATTACATGACTTCCTGCTTCAGGGAAGGGTTGTGCTTTTTTGGCTGACGTTGGAGTTCCGACCTGTTGGAACATTTCCAATGCAGCTTTTACTTCGACGGTCTGATCCTGGTTTTGCTCATCCTTGTAATAGTATCCCAGAAAAAGTGGGCATTTAACCATAGAAAAGACTTCTTTTTTCATCGTTGCATCGAGCAACTGCTGCAAATAGACCGGCCCTTCTGCCCTGTACTTGCAATACCAGTATTTACAGATCTCATCGGTGCTTCCAGTTGACAAATCCCTATATTTTCCGCCAAAATTCAACCTTGCAATTTGAAGTCCCCAAGGCTTTGATAACAAAACTGAGGCTTTGCTTTTGATTTGGACATTGGGTGAATAAAGGATCAGACTGTAAACCATATCGGGAAAATCGGCTGCCAACTTTAGGGCAAGTGTACCGCCTGTAGAGGTTCCCATAATTATGATCTTCTTACCCAATTGACCTGATATCACAAGTGCCTGTTTGGCAGATTCATACAACCGATCAGGTGTCATATCGATCAGGGCGTCGTCTGTGATTAATCCATGTGAAGCTAGCCTGGCTAGATAGGCATTGCAGCCATATCTGGCTGGAAATTCTTCGTTTACAGGAAAACCTTCCCTCAGGCTTGCAGAGAAACCATGCAAATAAAGCAGTACATACTCGGTTTGCTGACGGAGTGAGTCATTGGCCCAAATGATCTTTGCTTCATTGCCTGGACGAACTTTCTCTGCCGCCTCAAGTTTTGACACATATGCGGTTATATTGCCTGTTATACCGGGTAGATTTTTATCTAAAACAGGTTTTGGCATCACGGGCCCCAGAAAATAAGAAACCAAAAGAAACACAACTACTCCCAAACTAATTTTAATCGCTTTCATCCGTATTCTTTTATTAAAATGAAAATATTCGAAATCTATGATAATTATTTGATTTATAATGAATTAACATTATACGTACAGTTATAATCAACCACATTTTTGCCAACAGCCAGTCGCCAGCTACAAGTTGCCAGTTACCAGTTTTATTCCTCAAACCTGATAATGGCCGTCCTTTTCCTTCCGTCCATTAAGATTTCCAATTCGTTGGCAAACCTTACATGTTTCACAAATTTTCCTTCCCAGATCAGCTCCTGCTTTGCCAGCAGATCGAACCTGACAAAATCAGAGCTGTTGATATCGGGAACTGAAAAATACCCAACATTCATCGAAGTCACATTGTGAAAAAAATGGGAACCCAGCGAAGCATCAAGTGGAAAATGGGGCAATCCAATTTCAACAATCACTTTCGCATTGTTGATGTGGGCCCAATTCACAGGAATACCTGTATATTCGTCCCTGGTTCCCCAACGGCCCGGACCGATCAAAACATATTGCTTGCCTGAAACATTAAAATTCTTATTCAGACTGGCAATTTCATCTGCGATCTCGCGTGTTTTTGTACGGTCAAAGGTTTTGATGTCCACATAAATAACATCCTTAATACCCGAAATTTGACCATTACCCATACCTTTGGTTGATAAAAGCAAAAGTTTTGAAAGGTCATACTGCCCCAGGTCAATTTCGATTTCAGTTTCACGACGGATCAATGGCTTCAACTGGAGAAGGTAAAAAGTAGGCCACCCATTGTCGCCAGAGGTCAAATCAATTGCGAACTCCATTTCTACCGGCGAACCCATAGCCTGTTTAAAGAGCTTCATCAACAAAACCAATGTATCGGCCAATGGAATCTGCTGATATTCAAGGATATTCGCAAAATTGATTACACGTGTACCTTTAGTCGAAATTCCAGGTGTAATATAATCATTTTCAAGACTATAAGTAGAAGCACAATGTTCAAGCATTCCGTCTTTCTCAGCTTCGGTAATTTTATACTTCCTGATTGCTGCCATTTCACCTTCCAAAGAGAGGTCAAAGGTGTTTTTGGTCAAATCGATGGCATAAAACTGACGTTGAGAATCGCGGATCTGGTCCTGAAGGGAATTGTTGTTAAGCGCCGGGTATTTGGGTGAAAAACGATATGCTTTTTCGCCGCCAACAACTGCCTGACCCAATCCAACAGCGATCACTGCAAAGCCATCTTCAGGTTCCATATAGGAATAGGGATAATAATTGTAAGATTGAGCCACACCACTGATATCAACGTAGAATTTATTATTATGTTCCTGACCTACAACTGGTTGTAGGATAATGGCCATTTTTTCTTCTTCGATTTTATAGTTAATAGCACTAAAATAAGCTCTTGCATCGTCACTGAAAACGGAAGCATAGACCAATTTCACCGCAACCCTTAATTGCTCATAACGTACGTTTTCATCAGGATGATTGTTGGGAATCAAATAAGTTGCATAAACTCCGGAGAAAGGGCGCAGCAAAGAATCTTCAAAAAGACCCGAGGACCTGACTGCCAAGGGTGTATTCACCTGACGGACATATTGTAATAGCCTCTCTTTGAGCGATGGGCTTAGGCTGGCTTCTAAAAATGCATCCCTTACCTTCTGATAATCGGTCTGATGGTATGCTACATCGAACAGGTTGTTCAATTCAAGAAATTTATCAAATTCGATGGCTCCAATGATCGCAGTTGCAGGCATCCTTATGTTGATCCCTGGCATTAAGGCTTTCATGTCGATGTTTTCCAACATGTTGCACATAAAAGCCATACCCCTGCCCTTTCCACCAAGCGAACCGCGCCCCATGCCCACAACGTAGCGATTGCCGTTAACGAGCAGTGGGTCAAAGTTGATGATCCTTCCCCTGTTTTTTTTCTCCTTTACATCGGCAAAAACTGCCAAACACAAATCCCTGATAACCGAAGGATCGTCAAACTCTTCTGTTTTAAAGGGTTTCAGACGTTCAGCAATATTAATTTCGCCACGGGCCACCAACCATGTTGAAAAATCATTGGTCTTTCCATGGTATATAAATGATTCAACGGGGATTTTCATCAATAGTTCTTCAAACTCATGAAAGTTCTTTGCAACTCCGATCTGGTCTCCGTTTTCGTTTCGGAAGATAAAATCACCAAATCCTAAGTTGCTATTAATAAATACATTAATATCATGGCTTAAAGTGTCGGAGTTTTTATTAATGAATCCGGCATGGATTTCTTCTGCCCTTGCAGCATTGGTAACATCATGTGATTGCAACAGCAATGGGATCGGAAAACGAAGGGTATGCTTCACAAACTTAAGCAATTCGATACCGGCATCCTCATCGTTCCCGCCATGCCAAGAAAATTTCACATCCGAGATCACACACAATAAATACTCCTTGTACTCGTGGATGATCTGAAGTGCTTCTTCATATGTGCTGACCAACAAAACTTTAGGACGAGCCCTGTATTTAAAGATTTTATGAAGTTCGTCAGTCGATTTGTCAGAGACCAAAGCCTGTGTTTGCGTCATAACACTGGCAAAAAGAAGAGGTAAATAACGCGAGTAATATTTTATGGAGTCTTCAACCAACAAAATGATCCTAACACCTCCAAGCCGGGTATCCCTGGAAACATTCTTTTTATCTTCGATGTATTTGATCATGGCGAGGAAGACATTCGAATTCCCGTTCCAAACGAACACGCGGTCGATTGCCGGAATTTTGGATGCTGCTATTTTAAAATACCTTACATCGTTGTTGTTGTTGACCAGCAGCAGGATAGGAATGCGGGGCTTGGCTGCGTTGATCTCCTCCACAATCCGGAGGGGCATCTCTTTGTCAACGCCTGCCATAACGATCACAAGGTCGAAATGCCGTTGATTGATTATTTTACTGACATCTTCCGGTGAATTGACACTTGTGAACCTGGGTGCTGCATACAAATTAAGCTGCAGGTATTCGCCAAATATTTTATCCGAAAACTGCCCTTCCCTTTCAATGGCATACGCATCGTACAATGTTGCAAAAAGCAGGACTTCCTTTACTTTGGTGGGCATCAGCTCCTGGAAAATATCCCTATCGGTTTTCCTCCTTTTATAAATATCTGATATTGATAGATTATCAAATTTCTCCATTGTCTAATTTCAGTTTTTGCAATTAAGCCATAAAGTTAATGGAACTATTTGATTTTGAAAATTTGGGGATAAAAATCAGATGTTCGTGAAATATTTGTTCAAAATCTTAATTGACTTATGGTTGCTTTTAATTCAAAAAATGGTTAACTTACAATATTCGGAAGCGAAATGCCAGTCGGGTTTTCATAAATTCTTTTATCAATAATTAAACTGTAAACACCATGACAACTATTGTTAGAATTGAGGATATAGAAAGCAAAATTTTTGAACTCAGGAACCACAAAGTGCTATTAGACAGTGATGTGGCAGTGCTTTACGGGGTGGAAACCGCGACATTAACAAGGCTGTGAAGAATAATCCTGATAAATTTCCAAAAGGGTATATCATCGAATTGACAAAAGGAGAAAAGACAGAGGTAGTGGAAAATTTCCACCACCTTGAAAAACTGAAGTTCTCTTCACAACTACCCAAAGCATTCACAGAAAAGGGTCTATATATGCTTGCAACCATACTTAAAGGAGAGAAAGCCATTCAAACAACTCTCTCTATTTGAAACCTTTGCGATAATAAGACAACTATCGCGCAACATTAAAGAATTATCTACAATAACAGAAGATAAAAACAAGAAAAGCCTTCTACAAAAAAGCGGTGAAATCATTGTCGAAATATTGGATGATGACCTATCTTTGAGCGAGTCTGAAACTACGATTGAAATGAATTTCGCTGTTCTTAAATTCAAACATACAGTCAAAAAGAAAAAGGATGGGAAATGAATAGCCAATTTCCCCTTACCCTCGTTCATTCTCTGTAATAAAAAAAAATAAAGCCCTGAATATCAGGGCTTCGTCTTTCAATATTTTGAATCTATTTCTCGAACTCCATTTTTAGTTCGTCGGTTTCCAATCTCAGGTTTCCATCTAATGGGCGACCACAAGGGTACGCCCCTACGATTAATCGACCACCCAGGTATTTCCACTGCCTAACAGATCGTCAATGGATTTGATTCGTGCCTTACTTTGTACATTCGCAATCTGTTCTTCCATCAATTGGTCATAAACAGGTGCTTTAACTGCCCGGATAACACCCATTGCAATAGGGTGCTCCGGCAAATGCATACCAATCAATTGTTGATGGATATAACCGTTCGGCTCGGTTGCATCATGAATAAAAATATCATCAGGGGTCACACCATTTTCACCAATTTTGGCTACCTTAAGCATCCCCTTATCCAACACAAGACCTTTGTCTTTGGCAGCACCAAAAATCATAGGTTCGCCATGTTTAAGGAAGATTTGACGTTCATCGCGCATTTTTGGATCGGAAATTTCGGCATGTACCCCATCGTTGAAGATGACACAATTCTGTAAAACCTCGACCACTGATGTACCCTGATGTTTTGCTGCAGATTCAAAAACATCCTGAGAATGTTTAATATTGTTGTCAACGCACCTGGCAAAGAAGCTTCCACCGGCACCCAGAACCAACTGTCCCGGAATAAACGGGCTTTCTATTGTTCCTTGCGGTGATGTTTTGGTCACTGCCCCACGGTCGGAAGTCGGTGAATACCGCCCTTTTGTTAATCCGTAAA
>JBAXWR010000103.1:0-23839 GCA_037128295.1 Mariniphaga sp. | reverse complement strand
ACTTTCTGCGCAACAAAAATTTGTGGAGGGAAGAAAACATGCTCGAATTGCTTGCAGAACGCGCAAAGTGTCTCGGAATAATCGATAACCGGTCAATGAAACTCGATTTCTTGCAAAAGAACAAATTGATCTATGCTTTTCAGCCAAACATCATCAAAAATAAAAAGTTCAGCAAATACCTGCCATGGTTCGAATTGGCCGACAAGACCAGAAACAAACTGAATGAGAAAGGGTGGTTCGACGAATACCTGAAAGATCAAATATTTGTTGAAATTATTAAAAGGATCAACACGGACACGTTTGTACAGTCGGATTGGGAATATATAAATAAAAATGAGGATTTTAGGGAAAAAGCAAGAAGGTTTGAACAGGTTTATATTGACGAAGGAATCGAACTGGGTATCGAAAAAGGTGAAATAATCAAAGCTCAAAAAATGGCCAAGAAAATGAAAGACAAAGGAGAACCCATAGACAAGATTGTTGAATATACTGGATTGTCAATTGAAGAAATCGAAAAGCTCTGATAATGATTAATATTCATAGCTCCAGATGTATCAAGAACAAAATTGCTGTAGAAATAGGGAATAAGGTCATGTTCTAAGTGTTCATTTTTAGTTACTAAGTTTAAAGTATTGGAATATATGGTTTTAAAACCCATATTACAAATAAACCTTAGTAACCAAAAAAAACGAAAATATCCAAAGCTAATTCTCTCATTGAAAACATTATAAAGGAAACAAATTACCTTTGAACGACTCCCCCTTTTTTTCAAAGGGTGCAGGGGGATTTATATGCAATTACCTAATATATAATGCATTATAAATATGAATGGATTCCCAAAAATTGAACTAACTTTGTGTATTAAAAACACAGCACCATGAGCAAATATATCAACCCATATACCGATTTTGGTTTTAAACGACTGTTTGGGACCGAGGGGAACAAGGATTTACTTGTCGATTTTCTGAACTGCCTAATGCCAACTAAGCACCAGATTACAGAACTGAATTTCAGGAGCGTCGAACAACCCGGGGAGATTGCAACCGACAGAAAAGCAATTTATGATATTTATTGTCAGAGTGCCAACGGCGGGCACTTTATCGTTGAAATGCAAAAAGCAAGTTGGGATTCCGTTTCCTGCAAATGCCTTTCTTCAACAAAAAAGAGGATGAATTGGTAACCTATTACGACAAATGGTGCTATTTTCTGAAGCATCTCGAAACCTTTGATGACATACCACAAATACTCAACGAACCCTTATTAGACAAGGCTTTCAAAACTGCAGCCATTGCTGCAACGAACCCTTATTAGACAAGGCTTTCAAAACTGCAGCCATTGCTGCAATGAGCCCAAAAGAGAGGAAGGAATATGAACAAAGTTGGTTGGATTACTCTGGAATGAAAGCAGCGATGGATACCTCGAAAGATGAAGGAAGGGAAGAAGGTATTGAAATAGGAAATGAGCAAGGTATAGAAATAGGAATACCCCAAGGCGAATTAATCAAAGCCCGGAAGATCGCAAAAACAATGAAAGAAAAAGGAGAACCTATTGACAAAATAGCCGATTATACGGTATTTTCTATTGAAGAAATTGAAAAGCTCTGATTATTAATCTTTTGTGAAATATATGCTTATTTAATCAGACTGAACAACTTTTTCACTAACTTTGTAATAAAAAAGTATGATAAGTTTAAAGACAAAAGCATTTTTAGAGGATAGTCAAACAATGAATTTCAGAATTCCGGAAAACATTAAACTTAAAACCGGTGAATACGAAATTGTAATTGTCATTAATGATATCCCTTTGAAAGTAGACAAGAAAAGGAAATTGACTTTTTCAGAACATGTTTACAGTTTTGAAAATTCAGGTAATACATTCAGCAGAGAAGAACTTTATGGAGATTCTGGCAGATAACATAAATGTCTTCGTCGATACCAATATACTGGTATTTGCGAATGTTGCAACTTCGCCATTCCATGAGAAAGCAAAAGCTAAACTTATCGAATTGGTTGAGAGTGGTTATGAATTATGGATTAGCAACCAGGTTATCCGGGAATATCTTGCAGTATTATCAAGACCCGATGTAAATGGTAGAAGAATAGCCGACAAAGCATTGATTAGCGATGTAAAACACTTACGTTCTGAATATTATGTCCTATTTGAAAGCAACAGGACATTGGATAATTTACAAATGTTATTGACTAGTTGTTTAGTCGGAGGAAAACAGGTACATGATGCGAATATTGTTGCAACAATGATCGAAAACAACTTGAAAATTCTCTTGACACATAATGTAGCCGATTTTATTCGATTTGGTAAGTTCATTACAACAATAACAATATGAACAAAGTTGGTTGGATTACGCAGGAATGAAAGCAGCAATGGATACCTCAAAAGATGAAGGAAGGGAAGAAGGTATAGAAATAGGAAAAGAACAGGGAATAAAACAAGGAATAGAAATAGGAATACCCGAAGGTGAAATAATCAAAGCCCGGAAGATCGCGAAAGGAATGAAAATGAAAGGTTATTCTATCGATGAAATTGCAGAATTGACCAATTTGTCAATTGAAGAAATCAAAATGCTTTGAAACTTTGCATTAAAGGTTTCCTACCCAAAAAATCAATTATTAACAAAATATTGGTGCAAGGCTCATTTGACCAATTACCAGTTATGTGCTAAAACCTGTCAGTTATGTGCCAAAAGGTGTCAGTTGTTAGAAAATCGCTGCAAGTGATAAAATGTGAAAACCACCCTATTTATCGTAATATTGTTTTAAGAATATTAATATCCTTCAGTTTAGAGGCCTTTCCACCTCCCTTAACAGGAATTAGAATTTCAAAATAAAGCAAATTCCATTTCAGCAAAATTAATTGACGCCTAACCAATTAAAACAAGTTGGTGGCCCATATTGCCAACAATGTTGACCAGTTTAATATCCCAAACCTCCTATTGAAATTAAAAATTGATCATCTTTGTAAAAAACAAAATAAAAAGAAATTTCAATTGGTTTAATAAATTATTTTTTCTATCATTGTCCATAATAAAACTGATTTCAACTATTGCCAATTATGGGAACATTTGCCAAACATACGATCCTTTTGAAACCTGAAAAGGTTTTTTTTTCAAAATACTCATTGACAGGGTGTTTGAATATTCCGAAGGCTTTCCCACGTTTTCAAGTTCACCCATTCTTTATGGTGGAATCACCGACTGTTTCAAAAGAAATTGTCAAAAGTTAAGTTCTGGTTTTGACACAAACAACCAACTGAATACTTTTAAATGCTGAACTTTCCTGAATATGAAAAAAAAATCTTTTTGCTTTATTTGTCATCGAAGATGCCTTACCCATTGGTTGGGATGTCTAAGTATATTAGTAATCCTTGGTCTTACAACCATTTGTTCTGCTCAGACGGTCACATCTGGTTTTTCAAAAGATCAACTTTTCAGATTACAGAATCAATCAGTTTCCGAGATTGGTGTATATTTAAAAGTACTGGGATGGAGTATGGAAAGGATCCAAATAATGGAATACTTTGACTACAACAATAAAATATTTAATTCTTGAACCAATATTCATCAACTGTTGAAAATAAAAAAAACGAATAAAAATGAATAATACAATAATTAATTTACTGGCAATTTTGTTATTGCTGACCACATGCAGTAATAACAAAAAAAAAGGAAGTACTCTTGCTGCAAATGTAAACCGTGAATCAAAACCAGAAATAGTCCCTTCAATTAAACCTACTGTCAAAGTTTATATTGAGAATTCCGGAAGTATGGATGGCTATGTAAAGGGAACTACAGAATTTGAACAAACTGTATATAATTATCTATCGGATATAAAAATATCAGATTTTACCGATAGTTTGAATCTCTATTATGTCAACAGTAAGATAATTCCGCAAGGTTCTGACATAAGTGATTTTATAGAAAAACTTGAACCATCTACTTTTAGTATAAAAGGCGGCAATCGTGGTACTTCTGATATTTCAAATGTCTTAAAATCTGTATTGTCAGAAATGAAAAATAACGAAATTGCCATTTTGGTTACCGATGGCATTTTTTCACCTGGCAAAGGTAAAAATGCTGGTGAGTATCTTGTTAATCAGCAAATAGGTATTAAAAATACGATGGCTGAATACTTAAAATTGTATCCGAATACAGCAGTTAAAATGTATCAACTTGCATCCAGATTTGATGGGCTTTTTTTTAATCGTGAAGATACCAAAATCTATATAAATTCACAAAGACCATTCTTTATCTGGGTTATTGGACATGTTGAACAATTGAAAAAATTGTGTAGTAAAGTACCTGATAGTAAGTTTAAGGGAGGTGGAGCAAAAAATATTTTTTCAATTACTACAGGCAACAAGATAATCAATTATGCCTTTAAAAATGGTTCCGGAAATTTTGATCTCGACCATTATTCTCCTAAAACCACAATCAATAATTTGGGAACTGATTCAAAAGGGAAGACAGAAACGGTGAGATTTTCGGTTAATGCCGATTTATCCGGATTTCTTTTAGATGATAATTATTTGCTTAATATCAGCAATTATGAAATAAACAATAAAGATTTTAATTTTACTATTAGTAAGGCTCTAAGTAATAATTTTGGCTATACTCATTTATTAAACTTCTCATCAACAAGAGTACACAAGGGTATTGTATCCATTAAACTTAAAACTAAAATTCCTAAATGGGTAGAAGCTGTAAATGATGATGATGGCTTACAACAAATACCAGATAAAACTTATGGTATTAAATACCAGATTCAAGGTGTTTATGAAGCTTTTTCGCGCAACAATGACTTTTATACTGAAATAATACTAAATATCAAGTAATATGGAAAAATTATTGGGGACTATTTATTGTTGGTTCGAATCTTTATTCGGTAAAAATCTTGGCCAGTATCTTTGGGGATACAACTGCACAACAGAAGAATATGATGGCAATAACCTTTTTAATTCTATCGGGTTAATTGCTATTGTCGTATCGTTTGTATTCGTGCTGGCGTATTATTATTTACCATTGCTGCTTTTTAATCATCCACGTTCTAACAGATGGTGGAATTGGTTGATTATACTATTAATAGCTGGTGGTATTAATCTTTTAATTGGATATTCATGGACAATTAATGATTTTCTGGATGGAAATATTGGTGATTGCCTGATGTACACAAAGGATGCACAAGGAAAGATTATTTCAGAACTAATTGATAAAAATGATTGTAGGCTATTTGGCTTAAGTAATTTTTTCATCTCGACATTGTTTTTTATAGTATGGACCTTAATTCTTAAATGGGGAAGTCGTAATTGTAAACATTCTCCTTGTTTTTAATTCCAAGTTTATAAAATCAATTAATAAACAGATTATGAGTAAATTATATATATTCGGAATTGGTGGCACCGGCTCAAGGGTCTTGAAATCGCTGACAATGCTTTTGGCAGCAGGCGTAGATTGTGGTGTCAAAACAATTGTTCCCATTATTATTGACAGGGATACTTCCAACCAGGATTTGACACGCACAGAACTATTGATAAAAGACTACATAGTAGTAAATAAGATAGCAGAAAGAACCAAAGAAAATAAATTTTTTAAAACAAAAATTGAATTATTGAACAATAAACTTTTACTGCCGTTGAAAGGTGACACCAAAACATTTAAAGATTATATAGGCAGAAATGAAACTATGAACCTTGAAAATCAAGCATTAGTGGATATGTTGTTCTCGAATGAAACTTTGGACATGGATATGACAGTCGGATTTCAGGGAAATCCGAATATCGGTAGCGTTGTGTTGAACCAATTCGACGACAATGATATATTTAAGGCATTTTCCAATGACTTTACGGACGAAGACAGTAAAATATTTATTGTCAGCTCTATTTTTGGCGGAACGGGTGCGAGTGGGTTCCCTTTACTCCTTAAAGAGCTGCACAATAAAAAAGAAAATGCCGAGAAACTGGGGTTATCCAATTGGAGCAAAATTAATAAAGCCAAAATAGGAGCGCTTTCTGTTTTGCCCTATTTCAATGTTAAATGTTCTACCGATAATAGTTTGGTAAATTCTGATACTTTCCACGACAAGGCAAAAGCTGCATTAACATATTACCTGACTTTGAATAAACAATTAGATACACTTTATTACATTGGTGATAATACACCTTCTACGTTTGAACACAACAAGGGAGGAGAAGCGCAACAAAACAATGCTCATTTTGTTGAATTGGCATCAGCTTTGGCTATACTTGATTTTGTAAATCCTGAAAAAGAAAATGAAAACTATCATTCAGTTTCAGATGAGCCTACAAAAGTATGTCGTAACAAAACTACATATGGTGAGTTTGGGATTAACTTTGGCCAAGATGGAAGTTGCAATATAATCGATTTTAGCAATTTTGAAACCACAAAGAGACAACTTGTAGAGCCACTGTCACGCTTTCTTTTATTCCGAAATTATATGACTTATGTGTTTGACAAACAATATAATTACCAACCTTATGGCTATCGTATTGGACGACCTGCAAAATCATTAAGAAATAAAGAAGTAATTAAAAAAATGGTAGAAGTACAGGCAAAATTTTATGAATGGTTGAATGAGATGCAAAGCGATCAACACAATCGTAAGTTTATACCTTTTAGTTTATCCACAACAAATGCTTTCGACTTTGTTCTTGGAAATACAAATGTGATCGCAAAACCAAGTTGGTCTGATAACATAGGGTATAAAGATTGGGCACGTATAGACAACGAACTCAATCGGCAAAAAATAAAAGAAAAGTTTGAACAGGAAGAATTGTTTCTTGAGCTTTTTTACCGAACAACATCAAATTTAATTAAACTCTAATATTTACAGCAATGCCAGATAATAAAACAGAGGTTTTCAGATTGCAAACCAAGGAAAAAATAACCGGATTAAAAGGAGGAATAAAAGATTGGGGCAAATATACAGACAACATTATTTATGATGCTGACCAAATAAACGCTATAGCAAGTTCAAACGAAAACACGCTCAATGAGCCGACTTCTATTCCTTCTCCTTTTGCAAGAATAGCATTAACAAAAACAGCTTTCGACGAAGTGGTAAAACGAGGAGAGAAAGCTTTGAAAGCCTATCAGAAAATAGTGTCCGATAGCCTCGATGTTGCTGAAATCTTTTTCACCTATGACAAGTGGCGTGAGAAAATTGATATAATTAAATGGGACAGAAAGGACGATTTGAATAAATTGGAGGCTCGGGGTCATAAGCAACTTTACAAAACATTGAAAACTTTCTTGGAAACTGATGCCGCAACGTTCAATTTCGATAGGATGAAGTGTTTATATATTCTCAAATACAAAAAAACCAGCAAAATGATAGGCGCAACTTCGCCCTGTACCTTGTTTTTCAGTTCTGCAAATAAATTTGAAAATGAAGAAGATGGGAAAAAGATCAATTTGTCGGAAGAAATCACATTAAGCAATAACCACTGTGCTTTTGACGGAATATTTCCTTTACACGCACGCAGCTGGGATTTTCAGGAATATCTTCATACTTGGATTGCTGTAAACAATAATGAAAACCGCATTATTGATGGAATGGCTCCAACTTCCATTTTCCATGAATTTGCCGATTATCTAAAATCACAAAAACTGTTGATAAAAAGCGCAATAAAAATCAATGCGTTGGCCACAATTGATACTTTGGCGACCAAAACGGTTGAAGATTTGACAATAAAATACAGTATGTTAGAGGCTCCGGATGTTAAAATTCTGGATAAGCCTTTTTATCAATCTAGAGTTGTAAATTATGATTACCTGAATGGAAGCGACTTATTGGAAGATGTGATTATACGTGTTCCGAGCAAAATTCAAAATACAAGTTTCTTCGATGGGAAATTGAACAAAGATGGTCTGTATGGTTATTTGTTACCTTTAAAAGAAAATTTTTTCAACTATTTTACCATTGATGATGTAAAAAAAAATATAAAAATAAATGAAATAGGGAATGTTGTTGAAGTGGAATTGAAAATTACTCCTGAGCAGATATTCAAAAAAATTTATAAAGAAAGCGAGTCAATAAAGAAACTCGATGATTTCGATTGTCTTTTATATCCGAATGTTAAATTTGAAGAAGATAAAGATGCCTATTATAGATTTGGAATGTTTTCAGAATTCGGGTTAAAAAACATAGATAATTACACCATAAATTTTATTATAAACAATGAAAAGATACAATTAGGTGATAATGATATAATCACACGTAATACCAACGATGCTGAAAATGCTCTCTGCAAAATCTATTCATTAAATCAAAAATCATTTGATCGAATAATATTAAAAGTCGGTAACGTAAGTGGTGTTTTGATACCGTCATTACCACCAAAAGGCACTTCTGAACAATTTAAATTTTCTGTCGATTTTGGGACAACAAACACCCATATAGAATACAAAACGAACACAGAGAATAAAATCAAACCGTTTGAAATTGGAGAATCTGACAAGCAAATCCATTTTCTTAAAGGAAATAATGAGAAATTTAATTTAGTGTCGGATATTGATTTTATTCCTATTAATGTCGGAATTAGCAAGAAGAAGTTCAAATTTCCCATCCGGACCGTATTATCTTTGGCAAAAAACAGATTGGCTGCAAAAAGAGTTTGCCCTTTTGTTCAGGCAAATATTGTCATTCCTTATGAAAAAAGACTTATTCCTAATTACAACGAAACCTTAACACAACTCAAATGGGAGTCCGACAGTAATCAAATGAGCTATTTTATTGATGCACTGTGCTTTCTGCTTCGAAACAAAGTGGCTTTGAATAGCGGGAATTTAAGTGCAACCAAAATAGTTTGGTTCTATCCGCTTAGTATGGCTGGTTCACGCTCGATAACAATTGAAAATATTTGGAAAATATCCTATGCAAAATATTTTCTTGGGATTGAAATAGATAGCGTGAATTCGTTGGAAGATAATATAAATAAAATATTGACTGAAAATCTGGTGAAACTTCCCGAGTCTATAGCACCATATTTGTTTTACAAAGATGATTCAAAATACAAAGATGCTATATCAAATCTTATGTCCGTTGATATTGGCGGCGGTACAACCGATGTTGTATTTGTAGAAGACAAAAAAGTAAAATATGTAACCTCCTTTCGATTCGCTGCAAATTCCATTTTTGGATTGGGGGAACATACTACGCCGGTTGTTTCCAAGTATCAGTCCAAAATTGAAAATATAATCAAAGCCAACGACAAAAACTTCATATTGAAAAATTTATACGACAGTATAATTAACACAAAATACGGCGACCTAGCATCATTCTTTTTCTCGCTTTCAGATAACGAAATGATGGAGGATGTTAAGTTTAATTTCAATTCGATGCTAAAAGATGATAGAAATCAAAAATTGGTATTCGTATTGTTCTACACTGCCATTATTTACCATACAGCGCAAATAGGGAATGCAAAAAAATTTCCGATGCCCAGACATATTTCTTTTAGTGGTAATGGGTCTAGAATAGTGAACATTGTTGCCGACAATAAAATTCTGGCAGAATTGTCAAAATTGATTTTTGAAAAAGTATATGGGCAAAAATATGGCAATAGTGGTTTAGAAATTATTCATAATACGGTAAATCCTAAAGAAGTGACTTGTAAGGGCGGTATAAAGGCAGCAGACAAAAATTATCAGCAAACACCTTTTGAACCCGTAGTCTTATTGGGAACAGATAATACAACTTGTGTTACCGACGGTGACACTTATGCAACTGTAAACGTAAAAAAATATGCTGCAGAAACTAATTTACAGGTAAAAGTCTTCCTTGATTTTGTAATTAGTGAACTCTTAAACCAGAAATTTACCGGAGGGTTAGTTCCAGAAACTTTTATCGTCGCATTAGACCTGAATCCTAAAACATTGATTATCGCAAAAGAAGTTTGTTCAAAAGCTGAAGATTTTGCAACATTTACAGAAAACGGTATTCGCGATAAGATGGAAAAAGTTGATGTTTCCACTACTAAAATAGAAGAACCGTTTTTCTTTTATCCAATCGCCGGTTTGTTAAATGCGTTAAGCAACGAAATAAACAAAATGAAATGATTATGAAGAAAATACTATTGATATTCGGTATTGTTTTTATGTGCAGTAATTTGTGTATTGCGCAGAAAACAATCACTTCAAATGATTTTGAACATTTGGTTGATTATGCGAATTGTAACTATGTTATGGCTTTTATAAAGAAAAACGACGAATCAAAATCCAGTTATTTTCAAACATATCAAAAAAATATAGAACCAAAATTGCAAGCCTGTTCATTGGATAATTTAGATGATGTATTGAGTTTCAATGAACTCTATAAATTATTAAATACTAATACTCCTGCACAAAAACTCGCAGAGAAAATTAATCAAAGGAAAAATAAATACATTGATTATAAAGACGATACTTCATTGATAAATTCGTTGAGTACAACTGGTTGGCTTAATATAGATTTAAGCCAAACAGCTATAACAATTCAGAATATCATACTTGCAAAATACAAAATTGGTGACAAGAAAAGAAAAAATTCAAATCCTGGTTATGAAGCGGAAGTTGTTAAAACTCAAACAATCCAAACCTCAGCTCAGGTAGAAGAACTTCAAGCAAAATTGGAACAGCTTCAACTGCAATATAATAATTTGAAAAATGATACAAAGATACTTGATATTCAGAGATCAGTTGAATCCAATGCTATGGTATTTTTTATAACTATATTTAGTATTATAATCATAATTGTAATGCTTTTCTATTTTTTAGCTCCAGGTTTCATTAAAAGCGTGACGTCTAAAAGTAAAAGGCTTGAAGAAAAATTTGTTGTTAAAAGTGAATTTTCTTCTCTGATCTTTGAGGATAAATTGCGAAGTTTGGAAAAAAAACTTGGTGAACTTCAAGAAACTTTTAATAAAATGCCAGAAGCTTCTGATCCTGAAAATAAACCTTCTAATACAGGTAATGAAAAAAAATCAACTCCTTCCAACGAAATATTTTTCAAAACGAAAAATGGTAAAATACTTCAAGAAGAGTTACCCAATTCTGCTGGAAGCTCATTTAAAGTTTTCAATATTAATTTTAACGCAGCAAAATTTGAATATTGTGGTGGTATTGTTAATTCGGACTTTTTCGATGGCGTTTGCGCCTTCAAAAATAATCCGGTTGACGTGCCAAACAGAACAAATATTGTTACAACAACACCAGGTGTTGTAAAGAAAGACAGCAACGGAATTTGGATAGTAGAAACCCCTGCAACTATTAAATTCGTATAACCATGCATTATTTGATTATTGGCGCAATTTTAATTATAATAATTATTTTGCAATTTCGGATTTTTTCAGAAAACCGAACTAACATAAATATACTATATAATATTTTCCCTTTTAACGTAGATGAAAAATTTGATGTAATTATAGGAAAAGATGGTTTCGTAATTGGCATCTTTTGTGATGAGCTTAGTAAGATTTTAAATAATATAATTAGTTCAATCAATAAATATCTGCTTAAGAACACGGGCGCACCCTGCGATTACCACTTAATGAAAGACATTGTTGATCGAAATTGCGATACTAAAGAAGAAGAAATTCAGGCACAAATTCCCGTACCACTTTATTTAGGATTAGTTGGTACGATGACAGGGATTCTTATAGGTGTTGGTTTTTTGGTTTTTGGTGGAGGGTTAGATGATCTTTTAGGAAAAACTACCAATAGTAATAGCGAAGGTAGTATTATAATATTGATGGGTGGAGTGGCAATGGCGATGATTTCGAGTATTATAGGTATCATTCTAACAACAATAGGTTCATCAGAAGCCAAAAATGCAAAAAAAAGGCTTGAAAGAGATAAGAATGCTTTCCTTAGTTGGATGCACGCTGAATTATTGCCAAGAATATCAAAAGATCCCTCGGGTGCACTTATACGAATGACACAAAACCTCTCAAATTTCAATGATACTTTCGCCAAAAACACTCAGGAATTAAAATTAACTCTTTCAAAAGTTAATGACTCATATCGAAATCAAGCAGTTTTATTACAGGCTATCGATCAATTGAAAATCGCTGATATTGCCACTGCCAATATAGCTGTTTACGATAAACTTAAAAACAGTACAAAAGAAATAGGAGTTTTTGCCCAGTTTTTGCAAAATTCCAATGAATATCTTGCAGCTATCCAGAATTTAAACCACAAATTGGATGATTACGAAAAAAGGACTCAAGTAATCGAAAATGCTGGCAATTTCTTTTCAAAAAACGAAAAATGGCTTGCAGAAAGTTTCGATATTGCTAATTTGGAAGTAAAAGCAGCGTTAGTCCGCTTTAATAAAACTACGGGTGAATCCCTTTCAACGTTGCAGGAATCATTCAGTGTTCAGGTATTAAATTTTGACAGCATTATACAAAAGCAACAAGAAAAGTTGCAGGAGGCATTAAAAATAACTATGGAAATTGTTTCTGAATCGTTTATCAAAACCCAAAAAACCTTTGAGAAAGCAATTATTGACCAACAGCAAGCCTTACAAGGCAAACTACTGGAAACTTCAAAACTTGTTGAGGAACTCAAAAATCTCACTCATATAAAAGAAGGAATAAAAGATTTTAAAGAAGCTACAAACCGCCAAAATGGGAAAATTGATGAATTAACCAGGGAAATTCGTGCATTAGCGAAGGCCAAATCCGATGGCGGTACGGCAAACGATGAACTTACTTTTCCCAATTGGCTCAAAATATTGATTGTATCGGTAAGCAGTCTTTTGGCATTGACCTGCTTGATTTATATTGTGCCTTTCATTATCCTTTGGATTTCTAATCTAGTAAATTGGATTTTCTAATGTCTAAGCAAAAAAAAGAATCCTTTTTCTGGACAAGTTATTCCGATTTAATGACAAGCTTGTTCTTTGTGATGTTAGTACTCTTTGTACTGACGATAGCTTTGTTACATAGAAAAATGGTCGATATTGAAAAGGAGAGAAAAGCAACTCAGGCTCAATTGGACAAGATTAAAGAAATCGAAGAGGCTGTGAATAGGATTGATTCTACATATTTTGAATATAATAACATTTACAAAAAGCATGTTTTAAAAATTAGGGTCAATTTTCCTGTAGGTATATCAAATATGGATGTTGTAGATAATGATACTCAAAACCAACTTAAAAATGCAGGTCACTCTATTCAAAATTCCTTAAAAAGAATCAATAAGGAATATCCAGAAATTAAATATTTGTTGGTTATTGAGGGGCAGGCTTCTAAAGACAATTACCCTCAAAACTATGAACTAAGTTACAAACGCGCTTTGGCCTTAAACCTTTTTTGGGCTAAGAATTCGATTGATTTTGGGTCAAATTGTGAAGTTCTTATTTCAGGAAGCGGTACAGCTGGCACTATGCGCGAAAATAAAGAGTACTTAAATCAAAGATTTTTAATACATATTGTTCCAAAACCTGGTATCCTTGAAACAAACAAACAATTTATTAAGTGAAACGAAAATTAAGATTATTTCCTATTGTAATACTGGTCTTTTTATCCTTTTCATCCTGTGAGCGCAAATCTGGTCGAATAAATGGACAGAAACGCAAGCAGAACATCAGTTTAGAACCAACGGTACATAAAACTCAGGGTAAAACTATAATCAAAATGACAAAGCGTGACGGAGTTTATTACATTCCCTGCAAAATTAATGGGAGTAATATGGAATTTATATTTGATACCGGTGCATCTGATATTACTATGTCACTAACAGAAACTTTGTTTCTCTACAAACAAGGCACTTTAACAAATGCTGATTTTGTCGGTAAGCAACAATATCAAATTGCCAATGGCGATGTGGAAGAAGGCACCATTGTGCAATTAAAAACCGTCGAAATTGGGAGTCTCACTCTAAAGGATGTGCAAGCCTCAATAATAAACAATGAAAAAGCTCCCTTGTTGTTGGGGCAATCAGCGTTGAATCGATTTGGCAAAATCTCGATTGATTATACGAAAAGTGAAATCACTTTTGAATAATTATATAAGCAGATCATAATGAATATCTTAAAGCCTAAAAACGATAAATTAATTGAATATTAAATCATTGTGTAATTATTAATGCGCTAAATATTAAACTTTATTTTTCATGAATTTAAAAATGTTTATTAGAATAGTTACTCTAATGTGTGCAGTTGCTGCTGTAAGTCTTCAAGCGAGTTATGATTATTGGCAAAAAAAGATTTATGATGATAAGAAAAATCCAATCAGGCACTATAAAGAATTAAAAGAATTCGAAGATGATTTAAAAAAGACCCCATTTGTAAGTCAAAAATTCAATCCAGTTTACGATATTGTGATTCGTGATTTTGATTTTAAAATGAATTTTACACTTGATGAAAATTCAGGAATAGGTTATATGGCTAACACGATATCTGGTTATAATCCAGGTCAATTTTGTTTGTCATCTAATCCAGATGGCAAAGCAATTTTGAAACTAATTGAATTCAAACTTAATGAATTAATCAACAAAGATTTTGATGAAAATGTCATTATTGAGATTGAAGCAATCGGCATGGCAGATGGAATATCAGTGAAAAATAACCTAAAATATGATGGTTCTTTAGGTGAAAAACTACAAGTGAGATATTTCAGAGTTAGAGATCCAAAGAATCCGATATATGCAAATTTTTTAGAAGGCAATACAATAATGAAAAATGAATATTTTGCACTTCTTCGTGCTTATGATGTTGTGCTGGAATTAACAAGAAAATATAAAGTAGACGAAAACAACATAAAAATATTTGTTAAAGAATATAGCGAAATCGGAGATAAATACAGAAGTTGTAACTTATCAATAACACTTAAGAATGCTTTTTTGAAAGATTACAATAAACTAAATGATATTACAAAGCTCTTTGTAAAGCATAACTGAAATGAAAAATTATAAAAAAAATGCATTTTAAAGCGTGATTACTTATTTAACTTTTTAATCTGTTACGTATTGTGATACGATTAAAAATTATGCACTGAAATTTTTACCAGATTTGCTTAACATTAAATTCTTTAATCATGTTACCCTCTTTAGTTCAGATTGTGGTTGGCTTAATAGTGTGGAAACTTGCCCCGGGTTGGATCCAATCCGGAAGCCGCAAAAGCCGGGCTTTTTTTAAACTTTGCCTGAATATTATCGGTATTGTTATTGTGATTTTTGGGGTTGTTTCCATTATCAAGGAAGTACTTTCGATATTCCATTGATTATCAAAGAATAACCATTAAAACTTTGAAATGAAGAAGTTTATATTCTGCCTTTTTATCTGCGTTAGTCTGTTTGGAACTTCCCAAACAAAGCCTTCTAAAATGATTTACATCCAACCCCTTGGTGATGTCAATCCGGCCATTGTACAGGAGGTCAAATCTTCAGTGGAGTCCTTTTTTGGGTTTGGTTGTACCGTGAAACCCAAGGTGGAATTCACCCCGGATATTCTTGCCGCAAGCAGGACCAGGTACGAGGCGGGCAAGATCCTTGATAAGTATCATTCACCAAATTATGTATTGGTCCTTACTGAAAAAGACATTGCCTGCAAAAATGGGGATATTCCGGAATGGGGTATCTTCGGTTATGGAGAAATTGATGGGACTACCTGTGTGGTCTCCACTTTCCGGCTAAAACGAAAAGTTACTGAGGCTGTTTTTCTGGACCATCTCCAAAAAGATGCCATTCACGAGATCGGCCATAACCTCGGATTGGAGCATTGTGCGAATGATCCAAGATGTTTGATGAACGATGCCAAAGGGACATTAAAAGAGATTGACAAGGAGAAAATCTGGTTTTGCGATCAATGCCGGAAACAGGTTGGGATGAAATAACCAACAAGTATTGTATTGCCACCTGAAATTTAAGAATAGACACCCGCAAGTTACCAATGAACAACTGGAAGTTAAATGTAAAGAACTGAATGTTGCAATTGGCTAACAACGGGTTACGAATGACGTTCTACAGTCTCAGAATGTTTTACCACAAGTTGCGAATGACCAACTACAAGCTAAAAGTAAGGAACTATAAGTTAAAAGTAAGTGACTTTATTTTAAAACTAATGGACTAAAAGTTAAAAGTAAACGACTTTATTTTAAAAGCAAGGGACTAAAAGTTTAAAGTAAAAGGATTCGTTTTAAAAGTAAGGTACTTTTATCTGTATATAGCCTTCATCAATCATCGAATGACTTACCACAACTTCCAAATGCTTTTTCGCCAGTTGCTAGCAGCCAGTTGCCAGTTGCAAAGATGCCAGATTATACTTTGAATTACAATCTTAAACTCGGACTTTTGTAATAAAAAAGAGATAAATGACAACAATAACAGGAACATATTATAATGGACATTTAAAATTAGAAAGGCCAATAAAGACAAAAAAGCCTATTCGCGTTAAGGTAACATTTGAAGAGGATAAAAAAGAACGACTGGCACTTTCCGATTTTTCTTTCCTCGAAACACAGGATTTGTCGAAAGATTTTAAAGGTTCATTCTCTGACGAAGTAATCGAAGAAAGGCGTAAAGAATAATGAATGTTTCAATTGGCATCTGCCTTGAAAGTGAAAAGTAAAATTGATCTTTTTTAACATCCGATAATTTGTTATCCGAAATATCACTGATTGATGGTCTTGCAATAAAATGATAAATGGTTAGCAGTTTTAATGTACTGTTTTTTTGTTTGTTAAGAAAAGAGGGAACTCACCTTCGGACGGGGATGGCAACTTTTTTAAAAGTCTGTTGCGAGTTGACAGAAAACAGGTGAAAAATCTTGCAATTTTAGGTGCTGTAAAAAATGTGTTTATCAATGATAAATATCACATTATAAGTCTATTATATACAAATTGTCAATTCGTTCAAAGTGCTTGATGTTGAGTGTTGCAATTGGTAAACTATGTTGTATTTTGCTTTCAGATGTAGCCCCATTGTATAACTCAAATACAGAAATCGTTGAAAGGCACAACTCGTTCGCTTTGAAAAGCTTCACAAATTTAGTATTTGATCGGTCTTGTCCCCGCAAATAATCAATTACGATGGAAGTATCAACTAGAATTCTTTTATTTTTTATTGGTTGATTATTTCTTGACCTTCAATAATTGGCAGGATGTCCCTATCATTCCATACATTTACAGAAAGCAATTTCCTGAGCTGTTCTTCTTTGTCAATGCCTGTAGATTTGTTCGTTTGCAGTTTTGTGGATTTCTCAGAAGGCAGAATAATTATCTCAACCTCCTTATGGTTAAAGGATTTGGGCAAGTCGATTATTACCCTATGGTTTTCAACTGCATATATGTTTCTAATTGCTTCCATCCAAATTACTTTTTGGTGCAAGTTACAAAATATTTTTCTTACCTGTAATATTCAAATCACAATAATTGAATTGTAGAACGTTGACAATTTGTTTTGCGGCGCATGGATCGTTCTATCTTTTAACAACATACCGATTGCGCCGCAGGTTATCACGTTAATCATCTGTTCTATAATCATTTCACTCATATAGGAGTTATTGATTGTGATAAAAGTCTATTTAGGTTTCCATAAATGGATCCTATTCGGACGCAAATTGAAATCTTTCCGCGGTCACCACCGGGAACGGGCTGTATATACTAACATTGGGTAAGCGGTCCAGAGCAGAAACCTTGTGAAAGCGCAAAAGCTATTTTGTCCGCAACACCCAGGGTACCGACGCAGCAACGAAAACCGTCCGTGATCGAAAGTTCGGAAAAGTCAAAAGCTCCCTTCGGACGGGGCTAAAAAGCCTTTAAAAGTCTATGGCGCAATCCTAAAGTTTTTTTTGGCACGGTGCTTCTTAGGATGGGATTGCTTTGGAGTGCAGGTAATTATCTTTCATATTTCGTCCCGTTCCGCACTCCGCGCAATGACAGGTCCTAAGTGAGTAAGTGCCTAAAAGATTATTAGTCGTCTCATTCGACTTTTAAAACTTTGTGGCGCAATCCATGATTTTGATTTTGGTTTCATTTTGTTTCCACCCCCACCCCTCCAGATGAGTACATACTAAATATTGATAATCAATATGATATAAAAATATTTTTTTTAATGAAATTATAGATTTTCGGCCAACAAACCTTATTTTCATTTTTTAACCTTAGTAACCCGGCTAATTGCTACCACACGCAAAACCTTATTACCTTATTTTCAGTTCTTTAATTTTAACTTTGCTATAAGGAGAACTTCCGAATCATGATTTAGTGTCCGGGTGACTAGATTGGGGTCTATCCTTGTGATGGCAATTTTCTTAAGTCACCGGGACACCGCATCCTAAAGTTTGTTTTTCAATCCAGGTCACAAATAATTAATAAATTGAAACATATCAATATAATTTAAAAATTGGAATCCGTTCATAATCCTTCTAGGGTCAACACCCTGAAAGGGCAGCATATCCTAACCCAGGGTAAGCGGTCAAGAAAAGAAACTCAGTAAAATCACAAAAGATACCTGGATCGTGGCACCCAAGGAAAAAGAACCGCGCCACCCAGGGTAAAATGGCAAAATGAGGATTTGGATTAAAAAAACTTTCGCCATATTTGTACGATAAAAAACTTTAAAACTATGATCGAATACAATAACCGGCATTGGCACAAACACATTTTTGTTTGGAATGGATCTGTAATTCAAGGGGTCTGGCTCAGGGTAACCCTTTATATCATATGGACGGCTTTGATCACTTTCTTTTATCAGGAAGACATTCTTCCCACAGATGTCAAAGTTGACATGGTGGTTTTTAATGTAATAGGGCTCGCATTGGGGCTTTTGCTTGTTTTTCGGACCAATACTTCATACGACCGTTGGTGGGAAGGACGGAAACTGCTCGGGTCAAATGCCAATTCAGGCCGCAATATCGCCTTTATGCTGAATACTATTGTTCCGATTAATGACAAAGATACCCGCAAGGACTTTGTTGACCTAATAAGTGCCTTTAATTATGCCGTTAAAGAAAGGCTCCGGGACGGTGTCAGTCCTGAACACCTACCTATGCTAAAAGATGAATACAAAAAGATCGTTTTCAATTCTGGCAATGTTCCCTTTGCGATTATGAAGCTTATCCGATCGAAAATTGAAATAATCAGACATAAAAACATGGACAGGATTCCTGAGTTTTCGTCGATTTACGATGGAGTCTCGAATATGATCAATAACATGGGTGGCATGGAGAGGATCCGATTTACCCCGGTACCATTTGCATATGCTTCTCATTTACAATTATTTGTAATGATCTACTTTCTGGCATTGCCCTTTGGCCTTAATGATAAATTTGGATGGCTTGCGGTCCCGGTTATGGGATTTCTGACCTTGATACTTCTCGGTATCAATGAAATTGGGGTCGAAATCGAAGATCCCTTTGGGGACGATCCAAACGATTTACCTGTTGATCAAATCTGTAAAAATATAAGTTCCAGTATTACTGAAATCTTATTTTAATAGGCTAAATGACAATATGATACAAATATTTTTCAAGAAATCAAAAATTTCAGGAAAAGATTGGGACTGTGTTTATGAAAGGATCCTAAGAATCGTAACTTCATTTCCGTTAAAATTGGAACGCATTGAGAGTTTTGACGGATTTTCACCAGAATTGGATAAAATCCATCTTGATTTGACTGTAGATATTTGCACTTCCGATGAACATATTTCATTTTGGGGAGATCAAATGAGTTTTTCTGCCAGATCAACCATTCGCGTGTATAAAAACTGGGAAACGCAAGTTTCAAAAGGGTTTACTGGAAATGAAGCTGATATTTCCAAACCAATAACGTGGTTTAATCCTGGAGTATTTGACTTTTCTGGATATCCGCCCGAAGCAAACGGTTGCAAATTCCATCACGATTATATTGACACAGAAGGCGCATTGTATCAATATGCCATTTTGGCAATTGGAATTATGGCCGAAAACCTTTTGCCTGGCAGGGCTTTTTTGATCGCAATGGAAAATGATTCAGACGACATCCACGAAACAAAGAAATGGTTGGAATATCTTTTTCACGAAAAATTTGACGATCCAATTTATTTCGATAAAATCAGGCTGTTTCAAACACTTGAGGATTATTATGAGAACAAAAAAGATCTGGTTGGAAGGATGGATAGGTTGTATTTGAAACAGTTCAAAAAAAATATGTGCTTTGCAATCGAACAGATTGGCTATCAACCTGCTTTTGACTATTATTCTGAGGTTTTATCCAAATCCTATTTCGGCACTTTCGGGTTTTTCGACATCTTAAATCCGTGGATTGCAGCAACAAGGGATCTTGAAAGCACTTTAAAACTAATCGCGAAAAGTAAGGAGATTCTTTTGTCGGATGATAAAAACAAGAAAAGTATCGAAAATGCAGGAAAATACGATTATACGAGAATCCTTAAAAACCTACTCGACGAGTATATTTTGTGGACACCAGTACAACGTGAACAATTGGAAAGATTCTATACCAACAAAAACGCTTTGGAAACAGGCGTTGAAGATTTGTTTGGAAGTATCATGAGAATTAGTGGAAACCGGGTTGACATTTGTCCGATTTATGCAAACAAAGAACAGTTATTCGAGGCTTTTATGTACCATGAACCCCAAAATGGAAAATTGTTCCTCGAAATAATTGATAAATGGATAGACAAGAATGTGGATTCTTATCAGCTTTTGTACGATAAAATTTCTTCCACAGAAAATCAATCCTTGGGAAGCAATGACAATGAAGAAAATGAAGATGATAAAGATGAAAATGAGCTGCAATTATCGGGGAGTGTTGAAAATTATGCTCAACAATACGCTGAACCCGAACGTTTTTTTGTAATTGAAGCACTTAAAAGGAATCCTGCCTATATGGATATTCCGGGGACTATTGATAAACTCCAGGATGATTTGTGGAGAATTATTCATGACGATAAAAATCTGGATGATGTCCGATATATCCAGTCCCTCACCAAAGAGAAAAAAGCAAAAAAAATAACGGGCAAAATAAAAGAAAAAAGACTTTCAATCAATCCAAATTTCGAAAAATGGCTTGAAAATGAAAATGATACAAGTGTTTTGACATCACTTTTCTTTCTTCTACAATTGAAAATATACGATAGAAGCTTGGCGTTTGCCCGTCAATGTCTTTTAATGGACAAAAATTACTGGAACCAATGGAAGGAATGTCAAAAATACGAGATCAAAATATGACGGAGGCCATTACGAATGCCCCCCGACAATAATCCGCATCATTTTAATGTTCAGGGCCACAAAACGCCAGGCTTGCCAGATCAGATTCCTGCGCCAGAAAATGGTCCATTTGGTTGGTAAGGGTGGATACGACTCATCGTAATAACCACGTACTATATTTTTTGCCATTGTTAACAAGATTAAATTGATTTTATATTTTTTAAGACTCCCGCACAATATTCCCCAACTATTTGTCACTCAGGGATCAGCCACCAGAAAGGATAGCCTTTCGCCTTATGGATAAACATATAATGCAGGAAAAGTTTAAGCCAGTGACCGGCCAACCCCGCCTCTCCCACCGTATAATTGATGTCACGGCCCCATTGCGGGTATTTTTCCCAATTAGGAACAATCGGATAGACCGTCATAGTGGCCGCATTGCCCTTTAGCATCCCGAATCCTGCAGAAACTATACAGGCCGCACCCATCTTTCCCATGGAGGCTTTGTGCTTAAATTCGGGCTTCCCTGTCTTGATTCTTTCAATAATATTTAGTGCTACAATTTTACCGATCACGCCCGAAGGCATCCCTGTACGGGGAGGTGCAGGGGTGATCAACGTCCCGTTTGGACTCTTCATCGGCTTCGATATCTGGTGCGGTGGCGCAAAAGCGATCCCTGTGGCAAAAATATTACCAAAAGCAGGACTTTGATAAACCGAAGGCCAATCCTCAACCGACCAATCCTCAAAGGCTTTGCCCGAATAATCTGCATCGACCTTCATGAAACCACTTGGTGCAAACAACAAAGATGTAATGTCCTCACCTTCTTTGTTGTAACTTTTCAGGCCAACTCCTGCAAACGCAGGGATCAGCATGGCAAAATCAAAAGTAGCCGTTTTCATTGCGCCATCGAGGGTTTCATAGGTGGCGACCCCCTCTTCGACCTTCATCACCCCTGCCCTCTTGATCCACTTGATACCGTATTCGGCAAAGATTGATTCACTGAAAACTTTTGTTGGCGTGACATAACCTCCGCGACTGATGAAGGCACCACCCATCCCAAAGTCACCCAATTCGTATTCATTTGAAATCCAGGTTATTTCGGCCATATCCTGAAGCTTGCGTTCCTTGATCTGATGGGCAACATTGAGCGCATATTCAAAGGCAGCACCCTGACAGGTTGCACCGGGATGCCCTGTTCCAATCAAAAACTTCAGTTTTTCACCCTTTTCCATCCTGGCAAAGCATACTTTTAAAGCTTCCCAGGTTGCAACGGCATGGTCGCATGAACAAACCGAATGGGTAAACAGACCAGGCCCGAGACCCTGGGTAGCGGCAAAATTCAGTTTGGGACCTGTTGCATTGACAAGATAATCGTAATCGACATTTTCAGTTTCACCACGGCGCGTTTCATCGGTATATTCTATTGATACATATTGTTTTACAGAATTCACATCACCTTCAGGGAATATGGCTGTAGCCCTTGCCTGTTTGAAATCAATCTTCCAACGGTCATAGACAGGTTTGAGCTTAAACCTCACCTGGTCGATTGTCATTTTTCCGACCCCGACCCAGATGTTGGAAGGAATCCATTGATAATAGGCTGCAGGACTGACGACTACCACCTCATGGTTGCGCCCGAGTTTCTTTTTCAGGAATGCGGCAGCAGTATGTCCCGAAATCCCTGCCCCCAATACGAGAACTTTTGCCATAAAACGAATTATTAATTGTAGTTCTGGTTAATTTTATAGTGCTTTTCTGATCCGTAAATGTAGTAAAAGAAACAGATCAAATCAGAAAATTGCAATTTTTCACAAGCGATTGAAACAAAATAATAAATCACTCGTTAAATTTGTCATGATTCTATTTATCAATTCATTAATTGCCAAAGCATGAAACGAGCCATGCATTACATTCAAACACCGAAGCATGATTTTCTCATGGCTAGTTCCATGTGGCCACTAAAAAACAAATTATAATCACATGAAAAATTCAAGAACCATTTGTCTCTTTTTTATTGGTGTTTTATTTTTCGCATGTCAAACCGAGAAACCTAAGGTGCTGCAACCCCCACTGATCGACCGTCAGTTGCTGTTTGACAGTCCTGAAATTGCGGGTGGACAGCTCTCCCCGGATGGAAAGTTCATCTCATTTGTCAAGCCGTTCAAAGGAACCCTGAACATTTGGGTGAAGAAGCTTAATGAAGATTTTGCTGCAGCCAAACCACTCACTTCCGACACTTTACGGCCAATCCGCGAGTATTTCTGGTCGCGCGATGGCAAATACATCCTTTACTCCCAGGACAAAGGTGGCGATGAGAATTTCAATATCTATGCAGTTGACCCACTCGAAACCCCAACCCCAGGAAAGGATGTCCCTGTGAACAGGGACCTTACAAAACTTAAAGGAGTCAGGGTTCTGATCTATTCTGTTCCAAAAACAGATCCGGATGCCATTTATATTGGATTAAACGATCGCGACGCCGCATGGCACGACCTCTACAAATTGAAACTATCGACCGGCGAACGGACTTTGATCCGCCAGAATTCTGCTACCGACCGGATTACCGGGTGGGTTTTCGATTGGGACGATCAACTTCGTCTTGCTACCAGGTCCAATGCCATCGGATATCTCACTATTCATAATTATTTCAGTTGCTTTTTGCCCGAATACAAATG
>JBAXWR010000102.1:0-24004 GCA_037128295.1 Mariniphaga sp. | reverse complement strand
GGCAACCAAAACCAATTTGCGGACAGATGTGTTGACAACAACGAAAATTTGATCAGGGCTGATAGCCAACTCATTTAAATTCAACCTATTTCGCAAATTAATGACAGGAACCAGGGTTCCATAAAAATCAATTAAACCGTGAATTGTTGAAGGCGAATTGGGGAGCGGACAAACAGCCACGGCATTGATCACCCGGTCAACGTATTTCAAAGGAATACCCAACTTGATCATGTCATCAGAAAAACATAGATAATCGTCAGTCATAATTATTAGAGATTGATTAAACGGTTTATATCTGCTACAATTTCTGATGGTGCAAGAATTTTGCAGGCAGCCCCCAATTTTACGGCCTCACCAGGCATCCCAAAAACCAGGGAACTGGATTCGCTTTGCACCATCGTAAAAGCACCAAGATCAAATAATAGTTTTAGTTCGGCTGCACCATCTTTTCCCATTCCCGATAGCAACACGGCTACAGAGTTTCTCCCAAAAACATTGGCAATACTATTAAAAAGGACAGATACAGAAGGTCGCAGGCCTTTTGGTATTAAATCTTTGGAAGTGACAATCGTACCATTACCAGCTACCAATAGATGATGGTCGCCAGGTGGTAAATAGACATTTCCGG
Organism: Mariniphaga sp.; assembly: GCA_037128295.1. GTDB lineage: Bacteria > Bacteroidota > Bacteroidia > Bacteroidales > Prolixibacteraceae > JAAFHB01. Next base: position 23,376 of record JBAXWR010000102.1, on the reverse strand, counting down.
GAAGAATTTTCTGACCATTGACTGCAATATGAACTGGCAATTTTGAATACCCATTCAACCAGGTTACGAACCCTTCCGAAAAATGACTGTCAATGTGTTGAACAATACAAACTGGTAGGGGAAAATCAGCAGGCAACCCTGATAAGATGGTTGCCAACCCTTCGGGGCCACCGGCTGAGGCACCTATTGCCAGAATTTTATATTCCTTTTCATCCGTCTTTTGCACATCCGGCTGAATTGTAGGAAGAGGTTTTGTTTTAGCACCAACGATGTTTCTTCTTTTAACTACTTTTATCTCCGACATCAACAGAAGCGTATTCAGGTACTGACGTGCAGACTTGTTAAATTCCGGATGGTTGGGGCCGAATGGGATCGATATAAAGGAAACCGCTCCTGCCTGCATGACTGTGATGGTCATGTCAATTTCTGATGATTGAAAGAAATTGCTAACAATCACAACAGGAACGGGACATTCCCGCATGATCTGCCTCGTTGCCTCCACTCCATCCATAACTGGCATTGAAATATCCATGCTAACTACATCAGGTTGGAATTTTTTGACAAAATCGACAGCCTGTTTTCCATTGGCAACTGTACCTAACAATTCAAACCTGTCATCGCTCAAAACGATACCCTTTAGTAGTTGCTGTGCTACTAAAGTGTCTTCGACAATTAATACCGATATTTTTTTTCTGGGCATAATATACTGATTTGAATCAAAAATACAATTTTATTCAACAGCAGATCATTATATTTTAAACTTTGCGACAATTTCCTTCAAGTTTTGACCCAGTGAGTTCAAGTCGTGTGCTGCTACCTGTGCCTGCCTTATTCCCAAAACATTTTGTTGACTGGCCACTTTAATATTTTCCATAGCAGGTACGATTTGCTCCATTCCCGCCATTTGTTGTTGGTTTGATGCCGAAATCTGTATGGATGCCTGGGAGGCCTCCTCAACATTTTCGGCAAGAACTTCAATGACTTCACCACTTAGCCCAACAAGCTTTCTTCCCTCTTCAACTGTTCTTGCTCCTTGCTCCGTCACACCTACGGTCTGATTTACTGACTTATTGATTTCATTCAGAATTTCTTTTACCTGTGCAGTAGCCTTTTTGGATTGGTCGGCCAAACTACGGATTTCGAGAGCAACAACTGTAAAGCCACGCCCCTGCTCACCCGCTTTTGCAGCTTCAATGGCCGCATTGACTGCCAATAGGTTCGACTGGTCGGCAATATCGGTCACGCTTGAGGTGATTTCGCCAATTGTACGATTTTGGTCGGCTAATTTTAATACAGTCTCGGAGATGAGGTTCATTTGATTGTCGATTTTTTTCATCGAAACAATTACCTCGTTAATCGAATCCCTGCCCTTATCCACAGAATCTGCTGCTTTTTGAGAACTAACCCTCAAAAATTGAGCTTTTTGATTGGAAACCATCGCAGTCTGTCTTACTTCCTCTATGGTAGTGGTTGTTTCGGAAACCGATGTTGCTGTTTCAGCGGCTCCGGTCGAGACCTCGGTCACAGTTGTCAAAATCTCGGAGGCTGACGTACCCAAAACCGTAACACCGTTGCTAATTTCCAAAACTATACCCTTTAATTTTTCGACCATATATTTTAACGAATTGGCCAATTGACCCACTTCATCACTTTGATCAATGTCTATAGTGATCGTCAAATCTCCTTTTGCGATGGCTTCGGCCAATTTTACTCCTTTGGCCAAAGGCCTTGTGATCGCATTGCTGATAATTGCTGCCAAAAAAATGGATACCAATGCGCCTATGAGCATAACAATCAATAAAAACATTTTAGCCGTACTGCTTTGTTCCTCTGCAATTTTCCTTGATTCGATTGTAAGGCTACCGTTTATTGTAATTAATTTGTTGATTAAATTTTCAGTCTTTACAAAAGGTTCGGCAATCGTTATCAATGCATAATCACTCATTTCGCTGTAACCTTTTTCTGATTTATTGGAACTGTATTTTTTGGCCAATGCTAAAAAATCTTCATGAAGTTTCCACCATTCGTTCCATGCCAAAACAAATTCTTTCCAGACAACTGACTCTTCTGTTGTTTGCGGTAAGGACTCAAAAACACGCCAAGCTTCATCAGCCCTTGCTTTTGATGCCTTAAAATGTTGTTCATAGACTTCCTTTTCTATGTCAGGAGTGATATTGTTCGATAACAGAGCTTTCTCTCCTGCATCTATGGCGGTTTGTGCTTCGCTTATAATCAATAAAGATCGGATGCTTGGCAATCTGGTTTCTGTTACTTCATCCAAATGGCTGTGAATAACCTGCATCCCACTGTAACCGATGTATCCGATGATCATTGCAACCAATAATATGCTGGAAAAACCCAATATCAGTTTATTCCCAATTTTTACATCTTTGAAATTCATAACCTGCCCTTTTAACATTTTACCAGCCTAAAAGTAATATAATTTCATTACCACGGTATGATTTGGTAAAAATTATTGCAAATTATTTTACATGTGAAGTTTGATGTATTTAGCTACCTTATCAGGGACATATCTTTCAATTGATTCATTGTTAGTGAGTTTACCTCTAATTTCGGTTGCAGAAAGGTCGATAAACGGAGCTGAAATGATTGTAATATTTGGAAAATTAAGGCTTGAATCAATTGGAAAATGTGGACGTGGATAGACAATCAGTCCAAAATCGTCGATGATTTTTTGAAAACTGTGCCATTTGTGAAATATAGCTAGATTATCTCCTCCGATAAGTAAAAAAAAATCATGTTGTGGAAATGCCCCTTTTAATCTTTCGAGAGTATGAATTGTGTAGGAAGGTCGGGGTAAACTAAACTCAAAGTCGCTAACTTTCATTCCAGGCATATTTTCAATTGCCAGTTTTACCATATTCAAGCGGTCGGCTTCAGGCCATAGGTCCTTATCCAATTTGAGTGGGTTACGGGGAGAAACCATGAACCATAATTCATCTGCGGCCCCTTGCAAAATCACCTCCTGTGCAATTGCCAGATGCCCGTTATGAATGGGATTAAACGAACCTGAAAATATGGCGATTCTCATTTTGGATATATCGATGAATATAATTGACTGTAAAAATAAAGGCAACTAGCAACTGGCAACTGGCGGCTGGCTTAACTGCATGTGCTTTAAAATTATATCCGATTCCGAAATTTTGTTTCCTGGCATCATTTCTCCGGTTTCCGTTCTTCGTTCTTCGGTTTCCGGTTTCCGATTCTGCAGCTACCCGCCCCCTGCTCCTTGCTCCCCGCTCCTCGCCCCACTTTCTTACTCCGGGTTATCTCCGATAAACGCAAGGATTTTTTCTTCAGCTTCCTTGAAAGCAACATCAAGCTGGTCGTTAATGATGATCAGATCGAACAACCCTGAATAGCTCAATTCGTGTTCGGCCTTTTCAACTCGTTTTCTGATCATGTCAACACTTTCGGTGCATCTGGCTTTAAGCCTGTTTTCCAATACTGTAATTGAAGGTGGCTGGACAAAAACAGCCAGAGCCCTGTCTCCATAATATTTTTTGATATTGCTTCCACCTACAACATCCACATCGAAAAGAATGTTCTGGCCATTCCGACAGATCCGTTCCACTTCACTTTTAAGTGTACCATAAAAACATCCGGGATATACTTCCTCCCATTCCAGAAATTCAGCCTGGTCAATTTTATTTTTAAATTCCTCGATAGTCAAAAAATAGTAATCCTTGCCATTTATTTCCTGACCCCTTGGTTTTCTGGTAGTTGCCGAAACCGAGAAGCCGAAATTCAGTCCACGTGACAGTAAATGCTTAACAATGGTTGTTTTGCCGGCCCCAGATGGTGCTGAGAAAATGACTAATTTGCCCTCTTTCACACAAAAAGTTTTATAATGTTTTGCTGTAAATTATAATGCATTAAGCAACTGCTCTTTAATCTTTTCCAGTGCATCTTTCATACCTATGACCAGTTTTTGAATTTCGGTATGGTTGGCTTTTGACCCAAGTGTATTGATCTCACGTCCAATCTCCTGTGCAATAAACCCAAGCTTTTTACCGACAGGTTCATCCAAACCGATTGTTTCCAGAAAATAGGTACAGTGATTTCCCAATCTTACTTTTTCTTCATTCAAATCAAGTCTTTCCAGATAAAAGATCATTTCCTGTTCAAGACGGTTGTGGTCAACGCCATCTGGTGAGGAGAGATCCTTTAATCCGTCAAGGATCCGCTCTTTAACTTTTGTGGTGCGTTCCAACTCATACTGTTGAACCTGATCAAGCAATGTTGTGATTACATTAATATTAAGGATAATGTCGTTATAAAGGGAAAGTCCCTCCTGAATCCTGAAGTTGTCTAAAGACTTAATTGCTAAACGAATGGTTGCAACGATTTTTTTCCATTCATTTTCATCCGGTTCTTCCCTGTTCGTTTTGACGACATCCGGCAGTTGCATAATGGCCTGCAATGTCCTTTCGTTTACCATAATCCCCAAATCATTGCTAATTTCTCTAAGTTGATTGTAGTAACCCTTAATGACAGAACTGTTGATCACGCTGTTTGAATCGACTCCCAAAGATTCGGAATAAAGGCTGAAATCGACTTTTCCCCTGATAATCTGGTCGGAAATTTCACGCCTGATCTCAATCTCCTTTTCACGGTAAATACCTGGAATCCTAGTATTCAGATCAAGTTGTTTACTGTTTAAAGCTTTAACCTCGATGGTGATTTTTTTTTGGGAAAGCTCACATTCGGCCTTTCCATAACCCGTCATAGACTTAATCATACAATAAAATTTTGGGCAAATTTAACTTTTTTAATTGAAATCAGGGGATTGAAGACGGATATGAATTAATGTCCAATAATCTGTAATATATTGAAATATAAAGAAATATATTGAAATATAGGGATATACATTGAAATACATTGAAATACATTGAAATACATTGAAATAAAATGAAATAGTGTGCATTATATTACCAAAAAATACGTTCCCCCAAAAGGAGGAACGTATTAAAATTGGCTCAATAAATATTTCTAAATATTTCCATATATTTCTACTATTCTGTTATATACCATATTTTGGATAATCAGTATAACCTTTTTCGCCCGGAGAATAAAAGGCGTCAGTATCCATTGTTGTTGATAAAGGCCAACTGTTTTTAAACCGTTCTGTAAGATCGGGGTTGTTGATAAATTGTCTTCCGAATCCAACAAGATCAGTAAATCCATTCTGAAGGTCTTTTTCAGCGGTTTCAGGGCTATAACCTCCTGTCAATATCAACGTGTTTGAGAATTTTCCATGGATCGTTTTTTTGATACTGAATGGGACTTCCGGAGCCCCCATGGCACTGTGATCGACCAGATGGATATAAACTATACCCTTGCTGTCGATCTGTTCAGCCAGATAAGCATAGGTTGCTTCAATTTCGGGATAATGTGGCATATCGCTTGCCACTCCAAAAGGTGATAATCTGATCCCTGTTTTTCCGCTGCCGATTGCTTTGCTGACCACATCGACCAATTCGAGAACAAAACGGCATCTGTTTTCAACACTTCCACCATATTTGTCTGTTCGTTGGTTGCTTATCGGTGAAATAAACTGCTCCAAAAGATACCCATTTGCTGCATGCAATTCTACCCCATCAAATCCGGCTTCAATCGCCAATTTCGCTGAATTTTCAAATTCCCGGATGGTTAACTTTATCTCATCAAGTGTCATTGCCTTTGGCACCGGATGGTCCTGCATCCCATCTGTATCGGTCCATACCTGGCCGGCAGCCTTAACTGCCGAAGGGGCAAGTACAATTGCACCGGCCGGTAAATTGATCACTGAACCAATCCTACCGGTATGCATCAGTTGCACAAAAATCTTACCTCCCTGTAAATGAACAGCATCTGTTACTTTTCTCCAGCCTTCAACATGAGAATCATTATAAAGTCCTGGTATCCTACAGTAACCCAAACCATTGGGTGATGGTGAAGTTCCTTCTGTGACAATAAGGCCAGCTCCGGCCCGTTGACCGTAATAGGTAGCCATCAAGTCATTGGCAATATTTCCGATCGCCCTCGACCGGGTCATCGGGGCCATTACAATCCTGTTCTGTAACTCATTCGCCCCTAAATCGTATTTTGAGAATAATTTTGACAATTCCATAATTAACTTAATTTTTCCTAACTAACGCTTTTAAGTGTAATAAGTTTCACAATTAGGGTCTTAACATAGATTGAAATGCCATGGTTTTAAAGCCATGGCATTTCAATTATATGATATTCAGTATTTTAGAAAATATTAATTATTCTTAATTATTTTGAGATCAGTTTAAATTTTCACTTTGACCATTTGACCTGAATAATGAACCGTTTGGTCAATTCTTGATTCTATACCAACACCTGTGCCTATTCCAGGTTTAACCATGACGATATTGAAAGTCCGTTCCTTTAGCATACCATTAAAAGTGCCTTTCCTTGAAGCTATTGTCAGACTGTTTTCTCTGTCATTCCAAATGAATTCGATTGTGGCATATTTCCCTTTTTCATAATTGTAGTTGTCGTTTTCGTCTTCATACAACTCAAAACGGCCATCTGATCCTTTATAGATGCGAAGTTCGATCACATCGGCTGGCTTTTCAGTGGCATATTGGAGAAACGGCCCCATAGGTACAATTGAACCGGCCTTGATGTACAATGGGATGGTTTCAATCGGAGCCTGGCTAACAATGGTTTTGCCACCACTTAACGTTTTTCCTGTCCAGAAATCATACCAGGTTGTTGATTTCGGGAGATAGACATTCCTAGTTTTTTCGGCTGGGACATCTTTTTCCAGACTATACATCCGCTGAGTAACAGGACTTACCAAAAATGCAGGACCAAACATATACTGATCGGGAATGGAATTAATTCCACGATCATTCCTGAAATCAAATGCCAGGGACCTCATCATCGTATAACCTTCGTTGGTCACCTTCCACGAAAGTGAATAAATATAGGGCAAAAGCCGGTATCTCAAATCGTCGTAATTCAATAAAATCTCCTTGGTCTTTGTGTCCCAGTTATCAGAGAACAAGGCTCTTTCGCCTTTTCCATGAATCCTGAAAATCGGGGAAAATGTCCCAAACTGAAACCAACGCGTAAACAATTCCCTGAAGATTGGTTTCGACCAGTCGGCAGCAGTCCAGTTGTAATGATATCCTCCAATATCTGAAGTCCAGTACGGAATGCCTGATGCACAAGCATTTATGCCTTGCGGTACCTGACTTTTATAGGCTTTCCAGGTACATGTAATATCTGATGACCAAAGGGTTGCTGCATTTCGTTGCGCACCTGCAAATGATTGGCGGATCAGAAAAAATGCCCTTTTCCCTTGGACATCTTTTCTCCAATGGGTATATAATCCTTCGGAATGCATCAGCGAATAGGTATTAAAATAATCGATCCCTTTTCCGATGGCAAAATTACTTTGTCTTCTTGCATCCAGCAAAGCACCATTGTCGGGTTCGCATTGGTCAACCCACCAGGCATCCCAACCATGTGGCGCAATCAGGCTGTCTTTTGCCTGTTGCCAGTACATGTCGCGTGCTTTCTGACTGTGTGCATCGTAGTAATTGTCAAAGGTATGTGTCATAACATTGTCCCATAGGATATCCGTGAGGTTACCGGCCGCTGCCATTTGGTTGTAGGTCTTTGTCCCTTTGGCAAAAACCGGCCAGATCGAAATCATCGCATGAAAATTGGCCTTATGCAATTCATCCACCATCTTTTTGGGGTTAGGATATCTTTCGGGCCACATCACGTGCGAACCAATCACATTGGGTTCCCAGTAAAACCAATCCTGAACAATGCAATCGACCGGGATTTTTCCATTACGGTATTTGTCTTTTACGGATAAAACTTCTGCCTGGCTCTTGTACCGGTCCTGCGATTGGAAAAGTCCGAAAGCCCATTTGCCAAACATGGGTGCTGCTCCTGTGGCATTACGGTATGATGCAATAATTTGGTCAAATTCAGGCCCATATATAAAATAATAATCCACCATTAATCCACTTTCAGAAACATACTTGTATTGTGAATTGGAAGTTTCGGCACCATAAAATTCTGAAGCCGAATAGTTGTCCCACAATAAACCGTAACCTTTATTTGACAAGAGTACCGGAATTGCCCCAGTCATATATTTAATGGCCATCGATTGATTACGTCCTTTATAATTGATTGACAAGGTATCTTCAGGATGGCAACCCAAGCCATAAAGTGCCTCGTCGGTAGGTGAATTGAAAAGGGTTTCGCAATTGTATGTTTTTATTCCGGCAATTGTGGCCTCAATCATTTTCTTTCCATTTCCCTTATCTTCCGAAACGATCACATTATCTTTTAGATCGGTATAAGTGACGGACTGGTTGGATTTGTTGACCTTAACTTTCAGTTTTGCTGTTGAAATGACAACCTCATTAGCTGATTCCGTAACTGAAAAAGCCGGTGACGAAATCCACTTATTGATGATGACGAGAGATTCTTTTGTGGGGAAAGTTGGAAATATTGTGTACCGGACTTCAACCACATTTTCAGTACAGATTTTGACCTTCATCAAACCTTTATCCAATCCAAGTGAAATACCATCCTTATCTTTTTTGACTGATAGAACTGATGCGTTAGAGGCAATTGGGTTGAAAATAAAGTAAGTAATTAATATTAAGATAGTTATGATATTCTTAAAGTAAACTGATTTCATAATCGCTCTAATAACCTTTTAAATTAACATTAACTTTCACACTATCAACAAGATATGTGCTTTCACCTCTCCAAGGCAGGGTTCCGTTTTTTTCATTGTAGTGCACTACTACGCTCCCGCCCTGCATCTTCTCCAACTGATGGGCAACCTCCTTATTGATTACAGAGAAATAAAACTTTTCGGAAGCGAGCGCGACATTTGCATTGCTTTGAATGCTGCTCAGAATCATCTCTCCTTCGTAAGTTTTAAAGATATTGCCTTTTAATGACACTTTCTGAAGCAAACCGGCCCGATAACCTTCACTATATGTGAAAGAATACTTCCAATAAACCCACGAACCGACAAGTATTACTGCTGCCAGAATAAAAAAACCAGCGAATTTTTTCATGTTGATATTTGATTTTAATATTAGTGGAACAAAATTATTGTAATTCCGCTTAAAAATACGAATTTTGACATTCAAACAAAAATTAAAAATCCATGGCAGAAGATCGGCAGATTATATTTTCAATGTACAAGGTGAGCAAAACATATCCACCTCAAAAACAAGTAATTAAAGATATTTCACTTTCATTTTATCTTGGGGCAAAAATCGGGATCATCGGTTTGAACGGATCGGGTAAATCGACTTTGCTCAAGATTATCGCAGGACTTGAAAAAGATTTCAACGGGGAATTGGCATTTTCGCCAGGTTATACAGTTGGCCATTTGTCACAGGAGCCCATTCTTGACGATTCAAAAACAGTCATGGGGATTGTACAGGAAGGGGCGCAGGAAATTGTGGATCTCCTGAATGAGTATGAAGAGATCAACCTGAAATTTGGTTTACCGGAGGTTTATGAGAACCCCGATGTGATGGACAAACTGATGGACAGGCAGGCAACTCTTCAGGAGAAAATTGATGCAACTGATGCCTGGAACCTAAATAATAAGCTCGAAAGGGCTATGGATGCCCTTCGTTGCCCTGATGGGGATACCTCGGTCAAAGTTTTATCTGGAGGTGAGCGCCGCCGGGTTGCCTTGTGCCGCCTGTTGCTGAAACAGCCTGACATCCTGTTGCTTGATGAACCTACCAACCACCTTGATGCAGAATCGGTTGAATGGTTAGAGCTTCATTTACAACAATATAAGGGAACAGTTATTTGTATTACCCACGACCGTTACTTCCTCGACAATGTGGCCGGATGGATCCTTGAACTCGACCGTGGCGAAGGAATTCCATGGAAAGGCAATTACTCAAGCTGGTTGGAACAAAAATCTAAACGTTTGGAGATGGAGGAAAAAGGGATTTCCAAGCGACGCAAAACCCTTGAGCGGGAGCTCGAATGGGTAAAAATGAGTCCGAAGGCACGTCAGGCCAAATCGAAGGCCAGATTGGGTGCATACGAAAAGTTGTTAAATGAAGATGTTAAGACAAAAGAAGACAAACTTGAACTCTTTATTCCAAACGTCACACGCTTAGGCGATAAGGTGATCGAAGCACATGGTGTCTCTAAAGCCTTTGGGGACAGGTTGTTGTTCGAAAATCTTGAATTCGTTTTGCCACCAAATGGTATCGTAGGTGTAATAGGTCCGAATGGGGCTGGGAAAACGACACTGTTCAGGATGATCCTTGGTTTGGAAAAGATCGATTCGGGAAGTTTCTCTGTTGGAGAAACTGTAAAAATCGGTTATGCCGATCAGAGCCATGAAGCAATTGTGAATGATAAGACTGTTTATCAGGTACTTTCGGGAGGAACTGACGAAGTGATGGTTGGTGGCAGGATGCTCAATGCGCGAGCCTATGTTTCGCGCTTCAATTTTAGCGGCGCCGACCAGGAGAAAAAATGCGGCGTGCTTTCGGGAGGAGAAAAGAACAGGCTTCATCTTGCATTGACCTTAAAATCAGAAGCTAACGTATTGTTGCTCGATGAGCCGACCAACGATATTGATGTGAATACCCTTCGTGCTTTAGAGGAAGGACTCGACAGTTTTGCCGGATGTGCCGTGGTGATCTCACACGACCGCTGGTTTCTGGATCGTGTTGCAACCCATATCCTGGCATTTGAAGGCAATTCGCAGGTTTATTATTTTGAAGGAAGTTACTCCGAATACGAAGAAAACAAGAAGAAGCGATTGGGCGACAGCACGCCCCATCGGATCAAGTATAAGAAGTTGGGAGAGTAAAGAAATTATAATATACTGTATATCAATTATAAAAAAACCAGATCCAGAATAACTTCTGGATCTGGTTTTGTGATTAATCAAAAGGCTCAATTTCATTGCTATTCACCCGATCTGCTCTTAATTCATTAATATTCAAAATTCTCAATTTAAAAATCGTCATAATCAGTTGGTCTTAATGATTCATATACTTAGATTTAAATTGAAAAACAGTGTTTTTGTGTTCGCTAATTATTACTGAATCACCCATTTAAGATTCGAATCCTTTTTATATTCTGCTTCTATTTCGTCCCTTATCGTTGTCAACATTTTGTTTCTCATTTCTTTAATTCCAATAGTGTCATTTAAGGTATTGTGCTTAGTTTTTAAAGTATAAGAATAAATCTCTTCAAAAACACGATGATAAATACTGTCGTCTGCTGCTATAAAGACTAATGTTTTGACCTTAGTCTCGTTTGTATAGACAAATTTTAGAATTGGACCATCATAAATTCTAGCTGCTCTATAATGAATTAAATCTTGTTTAACAGGAGCATTCTTGAAATATTGGTTAAGCTGATTAATATTTGCTTCTGATATTTTAAATTGATTAAAGATCATTTTATCCTCATATTTTTGAATCAGTTTACAGTCTCCACTATCAGAAATGATGGCATACAGCTTGCCTCTCACATGTATCAAACTCTCATGCTTCTGATCATGCAATAAAAAAAAAGCTGTCAGTTCATATCGGGGATTAGTCAAAAAGGTCAATACTGCTACCTTTGTATTAATTAAAAAGAATGGTAAAACTACAACCAAAACAATAATCAATATAGCTGATATATAATATCTTATTTTCATAGTACTATTATTACAACTATCTCAAAATATCAATTAGTTGACCACAATAAGTTGGCTCAAAACGCCTCATATTTAAACTCCACTGTCTTTTTCAACCTGTTGCTTTCGAGGCAGGCTTCCAGGATGCGGATCGTTGTCAATGCCTGTTCAGGTTTGACCATCAGTTCTTTACCTTCGCGCATGGTCTTGTAAAGTTCAACAAAGAAATTGCCATAATTGCCTGGGATGGTTTCCACTTTCCCATAAAAATGCAAACCGCCAACTGTTGTGTTCAGTACGCCCCAATCATTTGGCGCATCTGTACCCCAACCCGGTTCATTGGGCAATCGGTGAATTTTGAGCAATTCTTCCTGTGGATCGGTTCCCATCTTTCTGAACGAACCTTCTGTTCCATTCAAGATATATTGTGGTCCCAATTCACGCACAAGGTACGAACTGCGTAAAATGGCGTTGAATTTATCGTAATGCAACCTGATATCGAAATTGTCGGTTGTACGTCCACCTGTACGGAGTACATTGAGATGGGCTGTAACGGAAGTTGGAATCCCAAATAACATCAATGTCTGATCAACAATATGTGAGCCAAGATTAAACAAAACGCCTGTCCGTTCATCCCCATCCTCTTTCCACGAACCTTCCTGAATATAATTGCGATAACGGTCATAATGGGCTTCATACTCCACAATTCTTCCCAATAATTTCTCCTCGACAATTTTTTTAACAGTCAAAAACCCGTTGTCCAACCTACGGCTTTGATAAACCGTCATCAAAACATTGTGCTTCCTGGCAAGGGCGATCAACTCACGGGCGTCGTCACTTGTTTTTGTAAATGGCTTTTCGACTACAATATTCTTCCCGGCTTCGATGGCTTGTTTGGCCATGTCGAAATGGAGATAATCGGGTGTATTGACCAAAACAAGCTCCACTTCCGGATCGTTCAGTATCTCATCATATGACCTGACAATAGTGGCCTCAGGATACCTTTCTGCCGATATGTTTTTGGTACGTTCGAGGATCTTTTGGATCTTAAACTGTTGAGGCAATACTTTTAACGAAGGTCCTTGAAATACGACACCCGACATTCCAAAGGAGGCAATAGCTGTAACAATGGGTTGACTCATGGTAAATTATTTTAATTGAATGTTCAAAGATAGCGATTTTGCTGCAAATTCGTCTGGTTACTTTTGAGGCTTATAACCATTTTTTGCGTCGGAACCAGGAAAGCATAACCAGGATAATCAGGATCATTATCCCCCAAAAGATAAAATATCCATATTGCCATCCCAACTCAGGGAAATTTTTGAAGTTCATCCCATAAACTCCGGCAAAAAAAGTAAGTGGAATAAATATGGTTGAAAAGATGGTCAGTACCTTCATAATTTCGTTCATCTTGTAACTGACCGTCGAGAGATAAAGGTCCATCATTCCTGACGTAAGGTCACGTAAACTTTCGAGGGATTCAATGATCTGAATGGTATGGTCGTAGCTGTTCCTGAAATATATTTTTGTACCAGGGTTGAGAAGATTGTGATCTGACAGGTGGAGAGAATTCAGCACATCACGCGCAGGCCATATCGTTTTTTTGATGTATCCCAACCTTCTTTTTAACTTGTAGATGGCTTCCTGACTGGCTTGTCCTGGCGAAACGATCAATTCCTCCTCGGTATCCTCAATCGTCTCTCCAATGTCCTCCAGAAGCGTAAAATATTGGTCTATAACAATATCTGTGATTGCAAAAACAAGATAGTCGCTGTTCATCTTTCGCACGCGGCCCTTACCTGTTTTGATCCGGTTTTGTAATGTCTCCAAAACTTTAGCTGTTGTTTCATGAAAGGAAACGACAAAGCCAGATCCTAAAATCATGCTGATTTGTTCGATGCTAACTTCCCTGGTTTCAGGATCAAGTTGCAATACTTTGAATATCAGAAATATATAATTATCCCGTTCTTCAATGCGTGGCCGTTGTGTCGTATTGGCAATATCCTCAAGATCAAGGGAAATTAAATTCAACATTTTTCCAATCTCACTCAAAGCTTCCGGGTTATGGACACCCGTAACCTGAATCCATTTTACGCCAGGGTGATCGAGATAGTCTTTGAGTTCTGCGATGGGAATGGAATTGCTTTCTTTCCACATCAGTTCATCGAATTCGAGTACATCGATCTTCACCTCCCCGACCCTGGGTTGTCCTATGTATTCTACCGTTCCCGGGATACTTCCTCTTTTGGCAGTTTTGGAAACAAATTTACGAAGGTCTAACTTTTTTAATTTTTTTTTGCGGCTCATCTCCTGATCACTAAGTTAAAGGATGAATGCCAATATGAGTTTTTGCACTTCCTTATGTTTATGCAAATGTAGGAAATTGCCCAATGAATTAGTGTGTTTGAAAATTCAAAATTATTTAAAGTAAATAGCAACATTTTTTCAGGCCATTAAAATCTATGTCAAAAAGTATATATGTTTGTATTAGTTTTAAATATATAAATAACAATTGGCTTAAATGAAAATTAATTTATTGATAATTAGCTTACTCCATATATTTTTAGGTACTGCTCCTAAATCGGTGATGGCTGGGGATGGTGAGGTTCTTAAAATTACGACGGCGCAATTTAAGGAATTGATTATGAACTATGAAAAGAATCCAAAAGTTTGGACCTTCGAGGGCAAGTTACCTTGTATTGTTGATTTTTATGCCGATTGGTGCGGCCCTTGCAGAATGGCTTCACCCGCATTAGAGGAATTGGCAATGAAATACAAAGGTAAAATAGTTGTTTATAAGGTCAATACTGATCAGGAACGCGAACTTTCTGCTGTTTTTGGGATCAGCGGGATTCCAGCATTCTTATACGTTCCTACTTCTGGCAATCCAACTATGACAAGCGGTGTAGCAAGGACACCCCAAGAGATAAAAGATGCATTTGAAAAAATGATCAACGGATTTCTCCTCAAAATGTAAAACGGTTCTAAAAATTATAGCCAATCTTTGAATATTCGCGTTTTATTTAGTTATTTTTGTTTTTGAAGATGTTAATTAAACCATAATATTCATTTAAGATTTTGTCCCATGAAATATTGCCCTCAATGTGGAAAGGAATTGGTTCCCGGAGACCGTTTTTGTGCGGAATGTGGCTTTGAAACATTAGTTACGAATCAACCTGTGAACAACCAAATACCGCCTGTACAGCCTCAGGAATATGAACAGCCTCGTTTTGTTCCGCCTACAGTAACGAATGCAGTTGGATCATCTACAACCAATACCAGGCCCATTCAACAAAATTCAACTTCATCACCAAACTCATCTGGTAAAAGCAATATATTGAGTTCCCTATTGATCGTTTTTGTTTGCTTAGTCGTGCTAGTTGGCGGGGGTTGGCTTACCTATACACAACTCTTAAAAGATCAACCAATTGAAGAAGCCGCCGTTGCTGCACCAGAGAATAATAACAGTAAGGTTCAGCCTTCGGTTGATAATTCCCAAATCAGCGAACCCGTTACAAAAATCGTTTTTGTTTATACAGTGTATCCTACAAGTACTGAAGCCGAGAAACAAGGTGCTTTACAGGTTCGCAAGGACAACTATAAAGACAAAAACCCTGATGGGGCAACAAGGCTTGTCATTAAGCAGTCATCAGTAATTCTAAAAATCACTACCGATCATTACAATGAAAGCAAGGGTACTACAAATGTAGGTTCAATTACAATCACAGGAGATGGAGGAATGGTGATCGGAACATATCAAGCGAGAGGTAAAGCTGGGACAGACGGAACGACCAATGGGAAATGGGTAGCCGAGCCTCAGGTCAGGCTTGATCCGGGTGTTTATTACATTCAGGATTCGGAACCTTCAACATGGTCAAAAAATGCCCAGGGAGTTGGATTGTTAAATATCGAAGGGTATGAGATTTCAAAATAAAAAGCGCATCTAATTAACATAAAATCTAAAACTATAAATATGGCATTTTGCAGCAACTGTGGTAACCAGATGAAAGAAGGCGCCGCTTTTTGTTGCAATTCGTGACGTTCTTCGTACAAATAAATACGGTCAGCAAATTGAAACTTGCTGACCGTATTTATTTGTCACAGATCATTATACCTGACGATTATTAAAGTGGTTGACTATCGCAACTGCCTCATCAAATTTTCCTTGAGGCACTGGCACCCTGGCAACTTCGGTCTGCCTTCCGTGCCGTGCAGGCATTGAATAAGTAAACTCGACCATCTTAGGCTCAGCTTCCGTATTCATCGCTACCCGATCAAGCCTTGCTCCCATCCCGATCCAGGTGTGAAACATTTTCCCAACTATCAACCCATTTTCTGTAATCAGAGCCTCAGCCCTTGAATTTTTAAGTTTTTTAAACCTATGGCGAGGAAGCAAATAGGCAGGTATTGAAATCAATACGATCAAACTTGCAATTATAATTAAGATAATTATCGGTTCCTCAACAATAAAAGCCATGACTATGCCAACGATCACTGAAATGCCGGCAACAATAAAAAACAAGTTTCGCTTCATGACCCGCTCTTCTTCGAAATCGGCAATAACAAAACGATACCATTCCTCCTGTGTATATTGCCAATAGGCCATTTTCCCTTCACCCGATAAAATTTTGTCCATTTGTTTCGCACGTGCCCTGTAAATGACGATGACGATCAAACCAACCATTACCAAAAATCCACAAAGAAAACTTATCGCAAAGCCTCCATCCATGCCATCGATTTCAAACCATGACGGAACAAAGACACCAACCAGAAAAATAAGGGTGATAATGTACCACAAATTAACTATGCGGCGTTGGGTGTTGGGCAACCTCACATCACCAATAATTCCGGGAACAGATGGATTTACATCACTATTTGTTTGATTTTTTTCTGCCATATCTCCAAAGTTCATGGTTGCAATACCTGTAGGTGCACCACAACTTGCACAAAACCGTACATCTGGTTGGAGCTGATTGCCACAATGAGTGCAAAATTTCATGACGATTGTAATTATTAAGTTATTACGAAAATACCATCTATTTATATATCAATTATTAGATTACTTTGCAGGAACATAATAAGGTTCGCAAATAATTGCACCATACATATTGTCGGTCTGAATATGGTTTGGTTTTAAACTATATGCCTGAATGATTTCATCCTTTGTGTCAGGTGTCCACAACTGCACAATTAACCCGTTATCGCGTGCCCGCTTGACCTCAGCTGCTGAAATGGATGCATTGTCAAAACCACTGCTGACCCCATCGTAACCACCACTTATTGCATCGTCAACCTGTTGCTTGAATGGAACTTCCTTCAACAAGCAAACTTTCATCCGAGGTATGGTAGCATGAATTTTATTCCTGAAAGCACCATCAAATATTTCCACAAAAATACGATCCTGATTTTGTATGGAAGGGTATAAAATTGCCAGTTTATCAGCCAGTTTCAGCAGGTAAGCAAGTTCGCCACCAATTAAGGGATGGTTAAGCGTGTCACGACCCATATCGGTTTTGATGTGCATGGAAATTGGAAATCCTTCATTATTAACTTTCCAGTAATCAACCAACTCCTTTAGCTTATAAATCCGGTCTTGAATATTATTTGCACAAATTTGTATTTTTTCGATTTCACTGTCTTTTAAAAGGATAAGGCAATGGTGATAATTGGCCTGGCAACTCGTTTCGCCAATATCTCCATTATGGTAAATCCAGACTGTCCCATCAAGGCTCATTTGCACATCGACTTCAACACCATTCATCGACTTTAATCCGTCCTGGATTGAAGGTAAGGTATTCTCAATAAACCGTTTGTTGAAATTATTGTTCCCACCTCCCTTATGTCCAAAAAAAACAACATCCAAGTTTAGGGGGGCAAGAACAACCGGATCCTTCTTGCATTGGGTGACCCCAAAAAGTAAAGCTACTCCCGCAAAAATTGCAACGAATTGGAAATACTTTCCGAAATGGAAGGAGTCGAGATTTAAATAATTGTACACCAAATTTTTAAAAAATTTTGAGGCTAAATGCTTATGAGTCATAACTTGGATTTTTTTTGATAAAAATTGAACACTGTAATCAACTATTATTCATAAAGTCAATCAATTAATAGAAACTCCGGACTCTTTTCCTGTAATGTTTCAGTTAAGAATGTGACCCGTAAATGGTACTAAACTAAGAATTATTTTTAAATTACGGAAATATTTTAAACAGAAACTTTATTTAAGATTCTTTCGTACAAATACAATAAAAGGTAACCATAAATGAAAAAGTATATCTTCTCTATTTTAGGATTTTTTACACTACTTCCTGTAGGGGTAAAAAGTTCGTTAGTTCAAATAAAAAACAATGAAATGAAAGGTGAAAGTTCAAAAAATGCCGTTTTTGCAGGTGGTTGTTTTTGGTGTACCGAGGCTATGTTCAGTCAGTTGAAGGGGGTCAAAAAAGTAGTTTCAGGCTATTCAGGAGGGAATGTGGACAATCCAACATATGAACAGGTTTGTACCGGCAAGACTGGCCATGCTGAATGTACCCGGATCACCTACGATCCAGGCCTGGTTACTTTTGCAGAACTTCTTGAAGTTTTCTGGATGACCCACGACCCGACAACCCTAAACCGCCAAGGTGCCGATAGCGGTACACAATACCGCTCGGCAATCTTTTACCAGGATGAAGAACAAAAACAGGAGGCACTTGAATATAAAGCGAAACTTGAAAAGGAAAAGATATGGAAAAATCCGATTGTTACGGAGATTGTAAAATTTGAGAAATTCTATCCCGCTGAGAATTACCATCAGGAATACTATGAGAACAATCCGAACCAAGGGTACTGTCGTATCGTAATTACCCCAAAAGTGGACAAGTTCAGAAAGATTTTTGCTGATAAGCTGAAGGGGAAATAGGGGTTGGCAATTGGCTGCTGGCAACTAGCTGCTGGCGACTGGCGACTGCAACTGGCGGCTGGCAACTGGCGGCTGGTGGCTTGCAACTGGCTTAGCTGCAAGTGTATTAAACTTGTAGCGGTGTCCCACTTTTTCCTTGCCCCATGCACCCTGCCCAATGCACCTTGCCCCGTTCCCTATTTTACGATCAATTCATCCAACGACCGTTTTGGCACATAGTGTACTCCATTTTCATCGCGATAGTATTTAATGTCGCCACCCTCACCAACATTGGTAATGACCACTTTTTCAATGGGTTTCCCCAATGCAACAACATCTAAAATATCAAGATTGGCTGGAAGTTGTAAAATAGAAGTAAGCTGTGGTTTGTTGATCGACCTGATGATGCATCCGCCCAAACCTTTCTCAACAGCTCCAAGCAGAATATTTTGCATGGCAATCCCATCGTCGCAAAAGAAACCGTCAGAAATCGATTTGTCAAGCAAAACTACGATATAGGCGGAAGGGCGTTCACCCTCTTTGGGTCCAGGCCACTCTTTTAAATAACCCGCCCAGGCCAATGCAGGAAAAATCTCTCCATTTAGGACCGGGTCACAACTTATAAAATATTTCAAAGGTTGAGCATTTCTACCCGATGCTGCATACCTGGCCAATCCAACCAATTCGATCAATGTATCGCGATCGATCACAAATTGTTCGTCAAACCTTCTGAAACTACGGTTGCCTATAACTAAATTCCTGAATGACATACGATTATGTTTTATAAGTAATTACTGCTCAAAAAGTTATTATAGCAACAAATTTAAGGATAACTTTTAAAACCAATCACTATTTGTTATTTTTGTAACCGGAAATAAAAATTAATCAAAGGTTTAATTAACTGAATGGAGATTTTTCTGATCATTCTGATTGGCTGTTTTTCAGGTATGGTGACGGGATTTACCGGCGCCTCTGGTGTCATGGTGGTCGTTCCGCTCATCACCATCTTTTTCAAATTCCCTATCCACGAAGCAATTGGCACCAGTTTGGTGGTCGATGTGCTCACCTCTCTGGTGATTTCCAGGACGTACTTCAGAAATGACAATATTGCCATAAAGTCGGCAGCCTGGGTAGCTGCATCATCTGTGTTCATGGCGCAGATTGGCGCACGCTTTTCGGATAAGATCCCTGAGCGCGGACTCGATTCCGGTTTTTCCTTTATGCTGATCGTTCTTGCGATAATCATTTGGATGACAGGAATTAAGCGCGATAAAAACCCAGTTGACCCATTTGATCTTTCCGAAAATAAATCCCCAGTGTGGAGGTTTCTCCTATCCATAGTACTCGCTGGTGCAAGTGGTTTTATGACTGGCTTTATAGGGGCAGGTGGCGGTACGAATATCTTATTGATCCTTCTGTTTGTGAATAGGTTTCCCATGCACAAAGCACTTGGGACCTCAATTTTGATCATGTCTCTCACCGCATTATCCGGTGTTATTGGCCACGCCTCGTTGGGCAATGTGAACCTGGTAACCGGTGTGGCGCTCGCTTTCAGTGCGATCCTCACCGGCATATATTGTGCCAGGTTTGCGAGCAAAATCAGCGAACGCTCCCTCTCGCGGCTGATGGGTGGCGTTTACTTTATATTGGGGGTGGTGATGATGGTCATTAACTGGAAGAATTCATAAATAGCAAGGAAGTTGCTAAAACCCACTATTTTTTTTAATAAATTAATTACCAATATTTTATAATTGGTAATAAAGTTTTACTTTTGATTCGTAAAATCTAAATCTCAAAGTCGTGTACCCAAAATTATACAGAAAAGCAATCAAAAGAGCAACTATTGTTAAAACCCATCAAGGATGGTATGTGGGACAATTAAAAGATATTCCCGAAGTACTTTCACAAGGCAGAACAATTAAAGAATTAAGGGATAATTTATTAGATGTTCTGGTAACTTTCAGGGAAATGGAGCATAAGAAAGTAAACTATAAACTTAGAAAATTATGAACCATGATAGGAAGACGATGGAGTAAGCTAAAAAAGAAATTGGAGAATTTGTTCGAACCAACGTTAAATATCGAATTCAATTGCAGTTCCTATCCTGTTCGCAGTCAGAGGGGAGGCAATTCGATCCCCAGGTTTTACATGCAAATCGATAAGGAAATTATCTGGGACTTCCCGCGCGACTTTGAACTTCGTAATATCCAATTTTCCTTGTGGGCAAGCCAAAATGAAATTACAGATCTGATACAGGAATATATTGAAACACCAGTGGATCAATTGCTGACCACAAATTTCAAATATGAAACAATTACGATAGAAGATGATTGGTTACTCCATTTAGATGGCAAGAGATATGAAGTCAATTATCATCTGACCGAATTGTTTATTGCTGCCGACAGGCGAATCGGAAAGCAAAAGCTGATTGGATTCGCCGCGTTAAAGTCAAATGAAGCAATTGACACGATACTGGAAAAGAGATTTGGAAGCATTAAACCCCTAAATACTTGATAATATGAAAAATATACAAATATTAAAAATTCTTGCCGAAAAAGATTTTCCAGCTTTTCTGGCTGAATGGAAAGCAATAAAAGAGCAACTGACGCAGAAAGAAAAACAGGATTTAATCGTTCAAATACTTGATGATCAATATTCTGATGATTATTTTGGATTCTATGTTAAAGTGTTTGATAAAATCATTGAGGGTAAGGTTTCCCTTGATTTTAACATCGACCATTGGGCAACTACCTTGCTCTCTTTAACCGTTCATTTAGTTTCGCGGCAACTGTTCGATTATTTTTTACGAAAAGGTGCCTCATTAAACTTTATCGGCGATACATACGCTTTTGAGTCTGAAGAGTCCATTCAGCGTGAAGTCGGTAGTTCTTTGTCTATGCGCTATGAGACCTGTCTTGATTTTGCCGAAAATAAATTGGCCGATGCCCTTACGACTGATTACAACTACCATGTACCTGAAAAAGAAAAGGATATAACTCACTGGGCAGATGTTGGCAGCAAGGAAGAAATTACAATAAACAAACAGGACTATTATTACTTGCTTGAACAAGCCAAATATTTACGCGACCTGATCCATACCGACAGGCTCGTTGACCATATCAAAACATTGGGTGGCAAAACCTACCGGCAATTGGCACAAACGAAATAGATCTCAAGATTCATTTTTGACAATCCTCTCCTTGATCAACGCCACATCCTGCCTAAGCTGGTTCAACGAATTGGCCAGATCGGACGATGAGACCTCACCGGAAGGCAGTTCATCACTGATGTAATGGACAAACCGCCAGATTTCGCGCACCTCAACCACCGAAAGTTCGTAGGGTTTGTAAATGGCGTTGAGCGAAACAAGGCCAATTTTCCCCTCTTTGGCTATCTTGTTTTCGATGACCTTAAAGACGATCCCTTCATCCAATGTCAGCACAATACAGGCATCCCCATTTTTCAGGGTGTTCCAGTCCTGGACAAATTCACCGGTCACCCAGGCTCCGTCGGGAATGGGCAGCATCGAATCGCCACTGATCTGGAAGGTACGGTATTTCCGTTCGGGTGAGAGGAAGGGAAGTTGGAAAACAGGGAGTTCGCTCACAAATTCGGGATCGGCAAAGCCCCGTGTGTAACCAGCCTTCGCTTTTTCGGGAACCAGTTCGATGTTCTCGTTATTCGAACGATCAACCGTAGTGGTAAGTATCCGCAGTTTGCTCCCTTTTACGAACACGTCGAAACCGCTTTCGAGCTGTCGCAGTTCGCTCTCCCTGAGCTTCGACAGGTCAACCTTAACCAGGGTGTCGATCGAAATCCCGAAATATTCCGAATAGGCAATCAATTGTTGCACACCTGGTTGCGCCACCCCGTTTTCGTAGCCGCTCAGTGTTGGGCGCTTCATGTTCAGCGAGAAAGCCACTTCGTCCTGCGTACGTCCGCGACGTTTCCGCATTAATCTGATGTTTGAGTTGAAATACATGTTATTTATTTTTTTCTTGTCATCATACCAATCTTAAAAAATAATGATTATATTATAACCGAATAAATGATCATATAATGATCAAATATAATGCATTTTCCTGAATAACAAAAATTTCACGAAAAAAAATTAAAAATTAAGTCATGCAGGAGATCGGTCAAATATCAAACAAGACGGTCGTTCACTACGATCTCGACACTTTTTTTGTCTCGGTCGAACGGCTGCACAACAGCAAACTGATTGGCATGCCGGTAATTATTGGTGGCACCTCCGACCGGGGGGTGGTGGCCAGTTGCAGTTACGAAACCCGGCTGTTTGGGGTTCGCTCGGGAATGCCCATGAAGCTGGCCAGGCGCCTTTGTCCCGAGTCGGTGCTGATCCGTGGCGACATGGAGAGCTACAGCCGCTTGTCTGACACTGTTACACAGATCATTGCAGAGCGGGCTCCCGTTTACGAGAAGGCTTCGATTGACGAACATTACCTCGACATTACGGGGATGGACCGTTTTTTCGGATGCATGAAATGGGCCCACGAATTGCGCCACACCATTATAAAGGAGAGCGGCCTGCCCATTTCGTTCGGGCTGTCAGTGAACAAGACGGTCTCAAAAATAGCCACGGGCGAAGCAAAACCCAATGGGGAGAAAGAGGTACCACAGGCCAGAGTGCAGCCATTTCTCGATCCGCTCTCGATCCGGAAAATTCCGATGATCGGTCCCAAGACCTATTATCTTCTCCGCTCGATGGGGATCGAAACGATCCATTCATTGGCAGAAATTCCCGGCGAGATGATGCAGAAGGTACTTGGCGCTAATGGGATGATGATCG
>JBAXWR010000101.1:0-24061 GCA_037128295.1 Mariniphaga sp. | reverse complement strand
GTTGTTCCCGAACGAAACCGAAGAGTTCCCTTTGGTCAGTTCAAGATTGGACCACAACAAAGTCGGGCCTTCGGCAGGCCAAGACTTCAATAAACCGGTTTCTGAAGAGACACCAGTCCTGTTATCAGGTCTGAATTCACTGATTTTTTGCGCATTGCACAATTGATGCCCTACCAAGGCCAAAAGAAAAAATAGATAAATAGATTTCACCTGGATCATTGTATTAAGTAATTAGAATGTATTGTTTTCTGTATTAAAAATAAGAGTTCCAAAATTATACATTTTAAGACACAAAGGTTTCACAAAGATTAAAATGTCGATTACAAAACGGTATCGGACATCGCTTTTCAACATCCTTTCATAAGCTTCATTGATGTCCTGCATTGTATTGCTGATCAAGCCATAAGAACTGATCTTTGGTTTTATCTTCTTCAGCACGGGAATTAACATTGATGTGCATAACTTGTACATGATTACCGCTGTTTGCTGCAGGCCAGGAAGGTAACCCGATACCATTGGGGTTTCCAGTCTTGATAAAGTTTGTAAAGTATTCCTGCATAATGGCCGATACTTTGTAATCTTCAGGTTGCCAATCATATACACGGTTGGTTGGAAGATTACCCAAAGCATATTCTATTTCGGCTGAATGTACAGCACCGGTTGCAGCAGGGGGTTTTGGAGTGCTGGCTGATGGATCTTTGATCACCCCACCAGCGAGGCCTGCAACTGCATTGCCCATTTCTGGCCTCATGGCTGGTCGGGGCCGTTCATAAAAGTAACGGTAAACCGGGCTTTTTCCAGTTTTGGAACACAGATCAGACCATTTCCAGGTACTGAACGCGATAAACCGATCGCCACTCAGTGCGGTTGCCGATTGGATGACCTCCTCTTTTGTGGATCCCGGAAAAACTTTCAATGCTTCATTGGCCTTGTCCCCATAGAGGGTTTGTAAAGCTTTCAGATAGTTTTCGGGGGTGGGTTCACCGGCTGGGATAACCCTTCGATAATTCGACTCTTCAGAATTCCATCCCACCAATAATGGAACGTGGGCTTGTTCGCCTGCGGCAAAGATTTCAACAGGAAGTTTGGGATAAAAATATCCGTCAATAGTGGCAGAAAATCGGGGAACATCTTTTTGGGTCGCTTCATCAAGAAGCTTTTCCGAAGGAATTGCCCGAAGATCGGCCAATGAGGTTGCCCCTATTTTTTTTGCAAAATTCACCCCTGCCTTTTCCCCTTCTGCGAGGGTGACCGGTGCCAACGTCGGAAAAATCATCGCGCCACTTTCGCCAATTGCTCCTGCAATGAGATTTTTTGAAAGTGGGGAGGCCATCTGTGCGCTGACCGAGATGGAGCCCGCCGATTCACCGGCAATCGTAACCCTTTTGGGATCACCTCCAAAAGCTGAAATATTCTGTTGAACCCATCTCAAAGCAGCATTTTGGTCAAGTAAAGCATAATTGCCAGATCCTTTATAGGTTGTCTCTTTTGAAAGTTCGGGAAGTGCAAAAAAACCAAAAATCCCGAGCCTGTAGTTGACTGTAACCGAAACAATCCCTTTTCGCGACATGCTTTCGCCGTCGTAACGGAATTCAGAACCATCGCCTGCAGAAAATCCGCCACCATAGAAATAGACCAGAACAGGCAATTTCTCAGTGGAGGACTTTTCCGGAGTCCAGACATTCAGGTACAGGCAGTCCTCGCTCACGCCATTTGACCGGAAATTCATGTCGCCATAAATCGGTTTTTGCATGGCCCGTGGACCAAACTGATCAGCCTTGCGGATGCCATCCCAGTTTTTAACAGGTTGAGGTGCTTTCCACCTCAAATCGCCTATTGGCGGTTTTGCAAAAGGTATTCCTTTGAATATGCAGATACCCGAACTTGAAACACCTTCCAAAGTGCCGTTGGCCATTTTTACCTTCAATAAGTTGGAATTCACTTGGGCAAATAGTGTCCAGGGGATAAGTGCTAACAGCAATACTAAATTTCTTTTCATTGACATCTGAATTTGTGATTTTGAACAAAGGTAACCAAAAAGTCCTAGCAGTTTTATCACTGCAAATTTGGTATAAATCTTTAGACCGGATTGTATATAAATTACTGGTTTACCTACCAAAATTACTGGTTGAAAAATAAAACAATTTGATGGGAAAAATATTTACTTTAGTGGGTCTGAAACTGCCGATGGAGAATAGCTAAGAACATTAAAAAAAAGAATATGAAAAAGGGTTGGAAAATTGCATTGATCAGTATTGTATCCTTATTAGTGATGGTCATTGTAGCGGGATTTTCAGGTTGGTTGTACCTGAGTTCCAAGTTTCTCAATTTTGAGAAAGATTATGCTGAAAATACTAACCTCAAAAAAGTTACTATAGATGGGTATCAATTCCTTGACCGAAATGGGAATGGCAAGCTGGATATTTATGAAGACGACAGAAAGTCAATCGAAGAGCGTGCCACCGATTTGCTTTCCCAAATGACAACTGAGGAAAAAATCCATCTGTTGAAAGGATCGGGCATGGCCTCGGGCATAGGGAATGGCGACCCCAAGACTGGCATTCCAGGTGCTGTGGGTCTTATTGTTCCTACACCGCGGCTGGGAATTCCAACTCTTTATTTATCAGATGGTCCTGCCGGATTGAGAATTGAACCAAAACGGAAGAATGAAACCAGGACCTATTACTGTACTGCTTTCCCGATCGGCACCATGCTTGCCTCCACCTGGAATACCGATTTGGTTAAAGAAGTTGGGAATGCGATGGGCAATGAGGCGCTCGAATATGGTTTGGATGTGATCCTTGGACCTGGAGCCAACATTCACCGCAACCCGCTTTGCGGTCGGAATTTTGAATATTATTCAGAAGATCCTGTTCTTACCGGATGGATCGGGGCTGCCTGTGTAAATGGGATACAATCGAATGGAGTGGGTACTTCGGTGAAACATTTTGCCCTGAATAATCAGGAAACCAAACGTTCAATGAATGACGTCCGGGTCTCGGAGCGGGCCCTTCGTGAAGTCTATCTGAAAGGGTTTGAAATTATCGTAAAAAAATCACAGCCTTGGACGATCATGTCCTCCTACAACAAGTTGAACGGAACCTATACATCAGAAAGCAAGTACCTGTTGACTGATATATTACGCAATGACTGGGGATTTAAAGGACTCGTTATGTCAGATTGGTTTGGAGGCAATACTGCTCCGGCACAAATCAAAGCAGGGAATGACCTGTTGGAACCGGGTACTAAATTTCAATGGGATGCTTTGAAAGTGGCAGTCAAAAGTGGTGATCTACAAATGACATCTGTTGATGCATCAGCCAAACGGATATTGAAGTTGGTTTTATCATCACGAAAGATGCAGCGATATGCCTACCAGAACAATCCTGATTTAAAGGCACATGCACAGATAGCACAGCAGTCGGCCACGGAAGGTATTGTGCTACTTAAAAATGAGCAGACATTGCCGCTTCAAAATAAGAAGAATGTAGCGCTGTTTGGCGTTACTTCATACGATTTTATAGCAGGTGGAACGGGTTCGGGCGATGTCAATGAAGCCTATACGGTGTCGCTGGAAGAGGGACTGAAAAATAAGGGATTGGAAATAAATAAGGTGATCCAAAACAGTTTTGAAAAGCACAAACTTGCTAATGCAAAGAGTTTTGTAAAACCGGAAGGGATGAAGGCTATGTTTCAACCCTATAATCAACCGCAATGGATTCCTTCATCCGAAGAGATCACACAAGGCGTTGGTTCATCTGATATAGGGATTGTCACCATAGGTAGAAACAGCGGTGAAGGGGCTGACAGAAAGGAGAAAGATGACTTTCTGCTCACTTCGATGGAACAGCAATTGATAGAATTGACCTGCAAGACGTATCATGCGGCTAACAAAAAAGTTGTAGTCGTATTGAATATCGGAGGAGTGATCGAAACTGCTTCCTGGAAGAACCTGCCTGATGCCATTGTACTTGCATGGCAGGGTGGACAGGAAGGTGGAAACGCGGTGGCCAATGTTATAAGTGGCGAAATCAATCCAAGTGGTAAACTTCCAATGACTTTCCCAATCCATCTGAATGACCATGCCTCGACAGCCAACTTCCCATTGGATAGTAAACCTATGGGAATGTTCGATATGGTTGGACCTACAGGAACAAAACCAGAAAAAGATCAGGTTCGAAATCTTGATTATACGATTTACGCAGAGGGTATTTATGTGGGATACAGACACTTTGACAAAACCAATATTGAAGTATCCTATCCGTTTGGCTATGGTTTATCCTATACCCAATTTAAGTATTCTGACATGTCTGCTGCCGTATTGAATGATACGCTAAATGTTGATCTAACAATCAGTAATACAGGTGATTATAAAGGTAAGGATGTAATACAGATTTATTTGTCAAAACCCGATTCAAAAATTGACAGACCGGTACAGGAGTTAAAAGCTTTTGCCAAAACATCCATCCTGAATCCCGGCGAGACAGTAAATTTGACTTTTAGAATTCCTTATAATGAGTTGACCTATTGGAATGAAAAGGAATCAAAATGGACTTTGGAAAAGGGGCAATACATTGTTCATGCCAGTTCTTCTTCGCGCGATCATCGGTTGAGCAAAGATATCATCATTGAATAATTGGCAATCTTTTGGATAATCTTAAACAAGAAGAACGATTTTGCCAAAAAGATGCATATTTATAAAAATTAATTAATCAGTGAGATAGCTGATGAGCCGGATTTTCGCCAAATGGATACAGGTTGCAGAATTAGTTTAAATGAGTTATGACTTGTTCCGTCAGATACAAACTTTTTGCTCCATCAGTAACCAGGTTTAGACCTGATGACAATACCATATTTCTGTTATAGAAATCGGATGCACGTTTTGTTTTCCACATGATCTTTCCATAAGTTATCGTTCCGTAATAGCTTATGGGTATATGATGTCATTACAATAAAGATTGCCCAAAGGGACACAAATAAATGGCTTTACCGTTTATTTTTCTAAAAATTTTGCTGTATTTATACAAAATAGTTATTTTTACAAAATGAAAAGCGTATCCTAATTTCAATATTACGAATCAACACGTGGATAAAAGTTGTGTAAATAATAGATTATCAATAATTTCAAAGACCAATATTTATTTTTTGGTGGACAATAGTGATATAACTTAAAACTTTATGCAGATGAGTACAGATGATTTAAATGACCAAGATGAAAATTGTTGGAAAATAGCAATAGGGAAAGAAACCTTTGCAGGTTACTCAAAATACCTTAGAATAATGCCTCAGGGTCGACACGTTGATGAAGCAAATATGAAGATAGCTGCATTTCTAAAGGTAATTGAGCAAACAATAGAAAATGAATGGGAGTCCGCTATTGCAGCAAATAGTTATTATAAAGTTTTTGACTTCACTAAAAGATATCCAGATTCAAAATTTGCACCGGAATATGCAACTAAACTAAAAGAATATGAGCAATTCAAATTAATAGAAGATGAAGCCATAAAAAAACATGAAACTGATGAACAAAAAGCTGAAAAAGAAACGTATGAATTCGCATTAAATTTAATGGTTAACCAAAATTATAGTGCGACAGCAACAAGAGAGTCACTAATTAATCGTGGTTTGGATGCAAAAAATGCTAATGAAATTGTTACTGATCTTGAAGACAGGATAAAAGATGGAAAAAAACAAGGAGCCCATAGGGATCTTTTTTGGGGAGCAGTGTGGTGTTTTGGTGGCATAAAATTTACAATACTCTCATATTCTGCAGCAAGTAATGGCGGAGTGTATTATATTTTTTACGGTGCAATTATTTATGGGGTCTGGAGATTTTTAAAAGGAATAATAAAAAGTCTATTTTAGTGACAGTTTAAATTAAAAGATGATATATTTTGTTCGTTCCTTTTAAATATCATCGCAATTATGGATTGAACACCAAAGGCCTTAAGACCCTTGGAACTTTTTAATTATGAATCAACATAAACCTATCAAAAGAGAGTAAACCAGATTATATCGAGAGGTTAGACAGCTTAATAAATCTCAAATATCAATCGTATTCTAAATGTCATATTATTACTGTGTTAAGTATAGTAATGAATTTCTATGAATTAAATGAAGATGATTCTTTACAATTTTTACAAATTACCACAAGTTCGTTCTCTGGGAATTTTACGGCTAAAATAGAATTACTAGCAATTACAATTTTTTTACATGATTTACAGATGTGGCTTGAATACCCATAAACCTTAACATATGGAAGCCAAAAATAATAATTTGGAAATGACAACGAATGAATCATATCCAGAAATTCAGTTTTTAAGTTTTTAAAGCTACTTTTATCAGTAAAACATACTATCTGAAAAAGGACATCTACATTTTTCGATAAAAAGGCAAGGTCGTTATTTTTACCAAAGAAAAATGTTATGTTAAATTCTTCCATTGTTTTTCCATTCTCATAATACGAATAATGCATCCATGCTGTAGGCCAATTATTGATGCTTGTTTCTTTTTCATCAATAATTGTGAAATTTCTTAAGCCACCTGAAAGTTGAGATTTTGCTTGTTTAATGTATTGTTCAATTGAACCGCTTTCCCCAAGTTTACCAATTGATAAAATGCACAAAGCAGTATTTTCTTTTGCTAAAATAATGGGATGTATCCACTCTCCCTCATACTGATCTTCATTTCTTATATCCCAATCTTTATTATAACCTATCGAAAACCCATATTTAGTATTTCGATGCACAAAATCAAAAATAAGACTATTGTCATCGCGGGAATTTCCAAAATTACCAAAGATTTTTTTTAACCAATTCATAATTAATGATTTTTAACAGAATGTTCTTAATGATTTTGGATTTTCTATTGCCAGAATTGCCACCATTTGCGAATATTTGTTGTAGTTTTAGTTTGTATTTTTGAAGCTTTAGCAGACTTGGTTTTAGTAACCGATTTTGCAGGTAAAATCATTTGTGGACCTGAAATTACAATTTCTTGCACGTTAGATTTCCAATTGAATCCTACATAAATTTTCATTAAAGTACGATCTCCATCAAGTGATATTTCCACCTGATTAATAGCTATACTATAACCTGGATACTTACCAGACTGATTAAGTGCAAGTAAGGCCAACCCTGGATTTGGATCTGTTTCATTTATCGCAAGTAGATAAACTGGAGTTTTAGGGTTATATTGTTTTACTGCATTCCATGTAGCTGTAAAATATCCATCAAGACATAGGTTGATGTGATCAACTTGAAGTGTGTTTGAATATTTATCAGAGAATAATAGAAATCCACATCCAACCGTTTTTGGATCTATAAGCAATGGTTCTTCCGAATCTTGGATTATTCGAGTTGTAATTTTAGGATCAAATTGAGTACTCATAAATAATAATTTTAGTTTTATACCTACTTATATTAATGAACTTTAATGATTTAGATTCATATATGCTATCAGAAATAAAATAATGTGCACTAAACTAACAAAAAATAAAAATCAAGAAATATAAATTTATTCTTATTGCGAATGTTTTCATGAATATCGACAAATAAATGAAACTCAAAATTAAAAAATTAATTGTTTATTAATATTTTAAACTAAGAATTATTCCATGTTTTACAGCATATATTTCATTTCTCACAACCAATAAAAAGGTACTTTTACATCCCATTTAAAAAATTGATGATCACAATAGTGTTAACCTCACTCCAGATTTACCCCCTCCCCTCCGAATGACTTTTGGGCATCATGATCCATAGATCAATTACCCAGGGACACAGGCCTTATATCCGGTTTCTGTACGTCTCATCAGACTTTTGCCTTCGGCTTCCTTCAGATTCTACATCATGGTGGACACCTTGATTACAGCTATCAGATCCAGTAATTACGTCTATGTTGAGACGTCCACCCTGTAAATCAGTATTATGCGCAACACACTTCAAATTCAGGCCTTGTCGGCCATTATTTTGTATGCTTAATCAATTAACTTAACTTAAAAGGAGAGGCAGTTTTATTTTATTAACAAATCCATAGTTTTTTCTAAGAACAAAATTTTTGCGAATAAGGCATTGATTAATGCCTTGGAAAATGTCAACTATTTTTCATCTTTTTTATAACATTTCCTGTTGTTCATTAACATAGTTTAAATAATTTTACCCGGTTAAATTGCCAAAGAGTCAGATAACTTTAATACATATTATGAAAAATCTTAAAAATTTAGTTGTGATCTTCTGTTTATCAATTTTATCCATCTCAGGATCGGCCAAATCTGCAGACGATAGACCATTAACATTCATCGCAGTGGAGAAAGGTGATGTTAAAAAATTTAAAGAATTAATAGATGCCGGAGCAAACGTAAATGAGGTTTACGAAGGTGTTTCCTTACTAACATATGCATGCAGTAACCATGGCGCCAATAAAGTGAATAACGATATCGTTAAAGTATTGCTTGATTCGCCAAAAATCAATGTGAAAACAATAACAATAACAGACGGGGATTATGACAAGACATGGGCCACAACGCCATTGGTGGCCTTGCTTAGCTCTACCTCATACAACTCGAAATTTGAAAATATAGTTAGGCTCATCAAAATGGGGGTGGACATCAATTATCACAGCGAATTCAATAACAAGTTCGATGCTTTAATCCTGGCGACCTTTGGAGGAAAACCCAGTGAGGAGTCCAAAGCGATCACCATGGCTATATTGAACAATGCCAGTCCCAAATTAAATGTGAATTACATGGGTAAATATGATGCGACTGGTTACCTGAATACCGTTCAATCGCAACATGCCGAGGCTGTTGAAGCCATTTTAAAAAGAGGTGCAAAAGTGGAAGGAATTAGTTCGTCTGAGTCGTGGGGTGGGATGATTCCTTTAACGATAGAACATGACAACTATGATATATTGGATATCATTATGAAATATAAAGCCAATAAATACGGTCCCACTCCATCCAGTTCGATGCCTTTAAATGCGGCCATGGTGAAAGCGAAAGATGTCAAATGGGCTGAATATTTTATTACAAAGTACAAGGTGGATGTGAATCATATGGGTCAACCACGAACTACTGCCGATGAACCGGCAATCAATGTAGCGGCGTTTTGGAACAATGCAGAGGGAATAAAATTTTTGCTCAGCCATGGTGCAAAGATTGACCTTTCAACTTCGCAGGGAATTAATGCAATCCAAATGGCCGCCCAGCACAATAGTTTAGATGCTGCCAGGTATCTGATCGAACAGAAAGCGAAAATAACAGGATACAATTCAGTCTCTTTCAATGCGATGAGTTATGCCGCAGTGGCGAATCATCTGGAAATGGTGGAATTGTTGGTGAAAAGTGGCGCTGATATCAATGAAGTATCAAAAGATTTGCCCTGGGCAGGACCATTGGCCAAATTAGCCACGATGTTTAACCCGCTCGATAAAAAAACGCGATTGAAAACCATCAGCAAATTGCTGGAATTGGGTGCAGATCCGAATGTTCTTCATGCTCAGGACATGACAGCCATCATGTATGCTGCAAAACTTGGGTCGAGCGAAGGCTGGAAAGCTGCGGTAGACCATTGTGAACTTTTAATCAAGAGCGGAGCCAATGTGAATTTAGTCAATACCGCCGGAGAGACGGCACTTATGCTGGCTTCACAATCAGGTAACTTAAAACTTGTCAATCTGTTGATTAAAAGTGGTGCAGATGTGAATGTGATCAATAAAGTAGGCGATTCGGCATTGAGTTATGCCAAAGGTGCTGCGGAAAATAAAAACGATATTGTCAAAGCCCTGGAAAATGCAGGTGCTAAACCCGTTGTTGCCAGTGCAAAAGCTGTTTCAAAGACAGTACCAGCTAGTTTAGTTGGTACATGGAAAGGTTACCAAACCGATGATAAAATGATCATGGCAACTTTTGTGGTGAACAAAAACAATACCTACACCTACTCTGCCGTGGGCAAAGTTGGTGGTCAGAGTGTATCCTTTAGCCATAAAGGGGAGATTGTTGCCTCAGAAGACACCTACACCTTAAAGCCTGAAGGACAAGCTTCTGCAACTTATAGTTATAAGATCGTCAATGGTAAATTGTCGGCTAATAATAGCAGGCCTTTGGATAAAGTGAAGTGATTAGGTGAATGATGCCATATGTTAATATAAAGCATTTAGTAAGAGGGTGTCCAAAAAGGATGAATTTGCAAAACTTTGTGAACCTTGGTGACTTAGTGCCTTTGTGGCAGTTTGATTATCAGCCACAAAGGCTTTAAGTCACAAAGATTTCACGATTCAAGCTGAATTGCCATGGGATTGACTCATATTTTTTATTCAAAATAAAGTTGTAATTCAAAATAAGGGAATAAGGTTAATTGTGTGGCAGTAAATTCTGAGTTACTAAGGTTAAAGGATTTAAAATAAGGTTTTTAGCCCATTTAACTTATTGTTAAAAACCTTATTTTCGAAAATTGACCTTAGTAACATAGGATAAGCCTATACTCACTTACCTTATTACCTTATTATTTCGGTCTTACTGAATATTTATCTAACAATAAAATCCATTCTGATTAGATAACTTTTACGCTAAATATAGCACTTCCCCCAACAATTAAGCTTGATCCGGTATTGGAAGATTTATTATTAAATCGGGAAAGACGCTATGAATCAATAGATTTTAGGTTGGAGACTGGGAAACATTCGGCAGTGTAATAATTCATAATTTTCTCAAATCGAGACCGTAATGGTCTTCCATTTTATCCCACAATTTGTCAAAAGACTCTTCCACGGAATAAGTCTTTTCAGGTAACCCATCTTCCCCTAGAGGCATTGGGTTTTCAATCTCTACGATATTTTTGTTGCGCTCCAATTCCTGAACTATTTTGCGTCCTTTGGCTGTTGATGTATCAATATGTGCTGTAACGTTCATGGCTTTAAAATTTTCAAATAATAAACAAATATAATAATTCTTTATCAAGCGCTGTCAGGTACTGCGTACGCTGACAGGTTTTGAGGAGGAAACCTATTATTTCAACAAAACCCGTCGGGAACTTCGTACACCGACTGGTTTTAACGAAAAAATCAGTTGTAATTTTTTATAGTCTGATTTACAATCAAATAACTACCTTTTCTAATCAAGCGCTGTCAGGTACTGTGTACGCTGACAGGTTTGAGAACGCAAAACCCGGCGGTGTCCGGCGGACCTGCCGGGGTTTTTAGGAAGATATTGTTTGTTTTTAAAAACACCGTCGGGAACTTCGTACACCGACGGGTTTTTAAACGAAAAAATCTGTTGCAATTTGTTATTATCTGAATTATAATAAAATAACTTCCTCTTCTAATCAAACGCTGTCAGGTACTGCGTACGCTGACAGGTTTGAGTCCGTAAAACCCGGCGGTGTCCGGCGGACCTGCCGGGGTTTTTAGGAAGATTTCGTTTATTTTTTGAAAACCCCGTCGGGAACTTCGTCCACCGACAGGTTTTTAACATCGAAAGCTATTTCATCCCTGGCTGCCGTCTCCAATTTACGAAACTCGATAACCCGCTTCTTCGCTAAGACCAGTGATGACAAAAGATTTGCTGTCATTAGCAAAGGCGACTTTGGATATTTCCAGAGTTTCGAATTCATCGATGCCGCCATCCACACCGTCAAATGCTTGGCTTTCCCATTGCCCTTGATTATTCTTGCTCCAAAATATGGCGGTGCGTGATGTTTTATTGACAGTTATAAAATATTTGGAATTTGGTGCAATATAAAAAGCGTCGATAGTTTGCGGTGAATGGAGTGATGCGTTTGACTGCCGCCACTTGCCCTCTGACTCGCGTTCCCAGATATTGATATCATTGTTATCTGTAGTCGTAAGAAAATAACTTTCATCCTGAGCCAATGCAGGATGCTTGTAGTCTTCTTTGTCCGAAGATTCGATGATTTCAGAAGTCCATGTTCCCGTACTATCTTTAAACCAGCGCAAAAGCGCCTGACCATCATAGGTCATAATGAAGGAATTGCTATCAGAGCCCAAAACAATTGAGAAACCGATCGGATTCTCTTTGCGTTTTAATTTTAAATCTGTTAATAAGATTTTTGTAAAGATGTCATCAGGTGAATTTCTTTCAAAAACATGTGTTCTTATGAACGATAAGGGATCGTAAGCTTCAGTGGCATGGTGTCTTGAAACTACACCCCAATGGCCATTCCTAGAGACTATGATTCCTATGTAATCGAAAGCTGAGTTCAGATTGTAGCCAATTAATTTCTCACCATACTCCCTTTCCCATTCCCCCATTGCATTTTTATGGAAAGGATATAAGTTAAGATCTCTTCGCTCTTCTATTTCTTTAAAAAGAAACTCCCCCTCAGCCTCCGACTTTATTCTCTGAATCTCATCCGGCGACATTTCTACTTTATTAATGACAGGCGCAAATTCGTTTGTGCTTTCCATAGATGTTTAGCGTTTTATTTGTTTTGCCCAAAAATAGGGGGAATATTGGGGAAAAGCAAATTGGGGAGTATTTTTTATCCTTTTATAACGCTGTCAGGTACTGCGTACGCTGACAGGTTTTAAAAGGAGCTTGATCATTGCAACCTTGTTTTTCATAGTATCCTATTTCGCCACTTTCACGCACAACAACCGTCTTTGCCCTTTTATTAGGAGTTTTCCATCGGCCAAAGCCATAGGGGCCCAGTTTTGATTGGTGCCTACAATCCCAATAACCCTGTCATTACCAGTCATTCCACTTTCCTTTAGGATGTTAGCAGTGGCAAGCGGTTTGAATCCTGTTGAATCAGGCTGAATCAGGTAAAGTTTGGTTTCCCCATCGGTAGCCAAAATCAGTCCGTCGGCCAGGATCATACTTCCTTTGCTAAAAGCAGGTTCCCTTTTGGTTTTCCACATGATTTGACCGTTTTTGCTCATACAAACAAGGCCGTCACGACGCTCATTCGTTGTAAATTGAGCGTAGAAATAACCATTGTAGTATAAAGGTGGTTTGGTGTGATCGCCAAAATCCGCTGTTTTAAAGAGTTCCTTTACACTATAATTACCATTGCTTTTTTCAATTTGAATCATAGCAGCACCTGAATTATAACCACCAATAATCAGGATCTTATTTTCACCGGCATCAAATGCACTGGATGAAGGAATCCAACAACTCCAGTTTTTATAGCTCCAAAGTACCTCTCCATTCTGAGGGTTAATACCTACCATGTTACTTGGTTCTTTGGCACCCCCTCCCCAGCCACCGCTGGATGCTGTAACCATTACAATCTGATTCTCGCCATCGATTTTTGCAATGGAAGGACTAACGTATCCGAATGGACCCAGCGAAGCTGTTTTCCAGACAACTTCTCCGGTGAGTTTGTTATAGGCAACAACTCCTGCCTGTGGAGCCTGGGAGGCGATAATCAGTAAATTGCCATAAATCAATGGGCATTGGGCAATTGCCCACATCGGGAAACCGCCTACCTCGCCAAATCCACCACGTTCAGCACTCGCCGGCTTACCACCAAAATCGGTCCATACATTTTTATTCCAGACAGGTTGGTGTGTATTGACATCAAAACAGTATAAATTGCCATTTGGGCCACAGGAATAGACATGACTATCATCAACGACCGGGACACTTCTGGAGCCGGGAAATTCAACCGTACCCGGCGCTTCGTAGCCAAACTTCCAAAGCTCTTTTCCTGTATTCATATCAAAACACCTCATGATATCGCCGTATTTATCGTCCCGGTCGAGTAAATAGGCTTTGCCACCTTTAATGACTGGGCCACCAAAACCGATTCCAACCTCCGC
Source organism: Mariniphaga sp. (assembly GCA_037128295.1). Lineage (GTDB taxonomy): Bacteria > Bacteroidota > Bacteroidia > Bacteroidales > Prolixibacteraceae > JAAFHB01. The sequence goes on along the minus strand of JBAXWR010000101.1, from coordinate 10,282 downwards.
AGTCCAAAGTACTTCAGGGCCGGTTTCAGGCCAGGATGGCATAAGGGTTTTCTGTTCTGAGACACTGTTTCGGGTTGGCCCCAAGTACTGTGGCCATTCCTGCGCCATACCATTTACCACGAAAGTAAAGATGACCATTGCTAAAAAGAAAGCTTTTTTTTGTTTCATGCTAGTTAATTTAAATTTGTTAATTGGGAGTTAACTCCTTGTATTTCTTGTTAAAAGTATAGGTTAAACCAACATTCCAAAGGAAATCATATTCAGATGGAATCGTTGATTTCAACGGCTTATTGATCAATCCCGAAATTGAAAAGGGACTATTCTTCAAACTGATTAAAAATCTGCTGTTGATAAAAACCCCGGAATTTTTGTCCATATTAAGGCTATAAATTTCGGGTGCTGCCATGAAAGTTAAAATCTTTGCAATTGGCAGGTTTGATAATGTGGGGCGGAACGACAACATCAGGGTGTTTCTCGTGGACGCAATCTCTAAACTTCGGTTGTAAAAAAGATACAACCCAACACCTAAATAATTGTTGATCTTATAATTAGGTTCCAATGCGCCAACCAGGTAAGCGATAGACCTAGTAAAGCTGTTTGTATTTCCGGAAGCTGTATAAGAAACAACAGATTTGTAGGCCAGAGAATAATTGGTGTGATATGTAACTTTGAATTTGTTACTTACAGTCTGATAATACCTCCACCAAAAAACCGCAGCCCAGGGTTTCCCTTCCAAGGAAAACCTGAACTGAGGTTCAAAAGTGAGTTTTCGTCCAATTTTCATATCGAAGATAATCGCAGGTTTACCCAATGTCATATTTGGAATCGTTGAGATACCTTTACTTTGAACTGTGACTGCAGCAGTAAAGCTATTTATTTTGGCAGTACCGTTGTTTTCATTTTGAGCTGATAAAACCTGGGAAATGCAGATTCCAATTAAAAGTAAGATCCCTTTCATGATTTAAAATTCCTGCAATTATATGCCGTTAGGTTGCAGTTTGTCCCCCATGTTCACAGCCTTTTCAATTACATCGAGTCTTGCTTTCCGTGGATCAGGTTTTCCAACAGGATTTCCATCCGGCTGTACATCAAGAATTTCGTTTGTTTTGGGACTGTAAACTGGCCATTTCGGAAGTCCTTCACCATTGGGGTTGCCTGTCTTTGCAAAGTTCACCCAATAGGCATTCATGATTTTGGCCAGTGCCTTGTCCTCAGGTGCAGGTGTTGAACCGGGGCGGGCGCCAAGGTTATCGAATACAAATGAAATATCGGTTCCGTGTCCGGGGCCATACTTCATCCGCTCCTTCATGGCAGCAGGTACATATGAGAAAAGAAATAGGTAGGATGGATCACCCTTAGCCGCAAAAGCACCGGCTGTAAAACGGGCAGGTTCTCCCCATACCTTGTCGGTGTTAAACCTTGTTTGTACCTCGGCAAATTCTTTGTTGCCATCGGGATCGTAGGCTGCTTTGGCCTCATCTTTCAGCTCCCCAAACATGGCAAATAACTCCTCCTTGGTCTTGCTGGCATTCACAAAGTTTCCACCGATTTCGGCACTGTTATTCCCGATCATCAATGGAACGCGTGCCTGCCTTCCTGCCTTGTAAGCACTTTCGGATGTTTCAACAACCAGTTTTCCATCGAGGATCGGGCCTGAATAGATGCGCGGACCTCCCTGGCCATCATTTTCCTGACCACCGTCAACAATCTCTTCAACTTTCAGGGCACGAAGTTTGGCCAGAGCAGGTGCATCTGTGCCTTCAATTCCATGTTTTTTTGCAAAATTTATCCCGATCTTTTCAGCCGAAACAGGGTAGTATGGACTTGCATTTTCTTTGTCGATCGGCCTACCAATCAAAACCCCATCCCTGCCACCGCCAGAATGACTGATGGCTTTTTGGAAAAGACCCTTAGCAGACGGAATCGTCAGAAGTGAATGGACAGAAACGCCACCGGCTGAGAAACCGAAAATGGTCACATTCTTAGGATTGCCCCCGAACGCGGCGATGTTCTCTTTCACCCATTTGAGTGCGGCGATCTGGTCCATAAAGGCATAACTCCCCTTGGGTTCTTCAGGATGCTCCTTGCTCAATGCTGGGAATGCAAAATGTCCGAGACGACCCAAACGGTAATTGAGGGTAATCAGGATGACCCCTTTTTTGGCAAACTGCCCTTCAACACCAGGGCCTGAGCCGCTGCCTCCCACGAAAGCACCTCCATGGATCCACACCATCACCGGCAGTTTTGCGTTTTTTGCGGCCCCGGCAGGTCTCCATACGTTAAGGAACAAGCAATCTTCCGACGAGCCAGCCTGAATTGAACCCGCGGGACCACCCCATCCTGCTGCCGCGCAATTTGCGCCAAACTTGCTCGCATCGAGCTCTCCCTGCCATGGGACTACGGGTTGTGGTGGACGCCAGCGAAATTCGCCGACCGGTGCAGCAGCATAGGGAATTCCCTTGAAACTTTCGACATCCCCTTCCGATACGCCTCGCACGATTCCGGAGGCGGTAGGAACTTTCGGTGCCGACTGCGAAGAAGCATTGACAGTCGTTTGCTGTCCATGTAAACTGACACTGATCATGATGGCTAAAACGAATAAAATTCTTTTCATAATTGATAATTTTAATAATTCATTTATTGATTTGTGATACAATAAGTTATAAATCCAGCTTGCGTTCTCCGATCCTTTTAACCATTACCGGATTCCGGTGATCAAAAAAGCTGCTGACTTTCGTATCCAACGTTGTGATAGTTTCCATGTCTTCGGCACTTAGTTCAAAATCGAAAATGTTGAAGTTTTCCCTGATTCTTTCTTTTCTGACCGATTTTGGAATTGCCACCACCCCTCTTTGGGTAAGCCATCGCAGGATTATTTGGGCGACCGATTTTTGGTATTTACCCGCCAGGGAGACCAACAGATCATTACTGAAGATATTATTTCTGCCTTCCGCAAATGGACCCCACGATTCAATCTGAACCTTATTTTCGGTTAAAAACTTTTGGGTTTTTATTTGCTGATTGAATGGATGTGTTTCAATCTGATTGACAGCAGGGACGATTTCATTGAAAGCGATGATATCCATCACCCTGTCGGGCTGGAAGTTGCTCACGCCAATTGCCTTGACCCTCCCAGTTTTGTAAAGCTCTTCCATCGCCCTCCACGATCCATGCACATCGCCATAGGGCTGATGGATCAGGTACAAATCCAAGTAATCGAGTTGAAGCTTGTTCAACGATTTTTCAAAAGCTTTTATCGTTTTTTCGTAACCATTATCCTGGACCCATAACTTGGTTGTAATGAATAACTCTTTCCTCGCGATGCCACATTTTTTAATGGCATTCCCAACGGCAGTTTCGTTCATATAGGAGGCAGCGGTGTCAATTAACCGATAACCTGCGTCAATGGCCTCAATGACAGTGTTTTCACATTGAGGATCAGGAACCTGAAATACGCCAAATCCTAAGATTGGCATTTCAACTCCGTTGTTTAAAAATACTTTTTGCATTGTTATATTTTTACCAATTTATTTATCTAAACCCTTAAACTTTAACCATTCCGACATCAGGTCGGCTATTTCGATATTGTTTAAATCGGAAAATGGGAAATGGGTATTGCCTTTTATTCCAATCTCAGGCAAATGGACTACTGTTACATCGCCGCCGTGCTTATTCACTGCATCGCGCCACAACCTGGCCATTTCCAAACGTGCCCGCCACCCATCCTGGCCAGGATTGCTCATTGGTTTGTCGGGGATGTTATCACCATAGTAAATGATAATTGGAATCTTGGTCAACTTCATAAAATCTGACATCGGTACACTTAACGGAACCAGCGTACTACCCGCCATTGGAATAGGGGCCGGCACTTCCCCTTCCGGGAATACAAAACCACTACCGGGTTCATAAGATACAATTGCTTTTACATTCCGATTCTTAATTGCAGTTGCCCAGCCCATACCTCCTGAATGTGAATGGGTAACCAAAATGGCAGGACCAATTTTATTGAACAGGGCCGAAACAGCATCGGTATTCACATTCATGTCAATAGGCCCGATATTGGGTACCATTTGACGGAAATACTGGTTTAACGTGGCAGTGTCGTGGGCAAACTGGACACCTTCAAAATAATTTGGCCAGATACCGACCCGAAAAGTACCAAACCAGCCCTGCTCATCTGGAGTGGGAGTAATGGTTGCGGCTACTGTACTGCGACCGGCATCGCCTCTCCTGGGCTGGTCAATCAGATAAACAGGGAACTTGCGCCGTAAAAAGATATTCTGATAACCTTCGCGACCATCGGGTGTGGTTTCCCATGTTTTGGAAAACTGACCGATCCCGTGCCACATCACCAATGGATATTTGCGGGCTTTATCAGGAATCTGGTAAAAAACATAGGCATGGTCCCCGTGAAAGGTTTGTCCTTCAGGGGTTTGATTGTAAGGATTGAAAGTTCCGGGATTGGAGATCACTGTGCCCCCAACGGCAAAGCTCCCCTGCTCCCTGATAACCATTGGTTTCTGTTTGGTTTTGGCATAAGAAGAATGACCTATCACCAATAGAAACATTAAAAAGAAGCTTGTCCGAATGATATACCTTGTCTGGACAGTAAGTCCGGTGTTTAACCACGAAAATTTGGGGTTGTAACTTTTATTTCTCATTTCGATCTATTTTTGACGATACAAAGAAAGGAACATACAACCCGGTTATTGGGATACAAATTACAGTAACTTCTACCATTTTTACTGATTGGATCAAATGCCCGACTAAGGCAATGAAGGAATATTTAAATTTGCAATGTAAAAAATAGCGTTATGGATAAGGTAGTTCGGTTTGATACTGTAAATGAATACAATGCATTGAATAACCACACCACGTTACACCCACTGGTCAGTGTTATTGATTTATCGAAAGCGAATCCAAGGTCGTGGGGCGAAAAGAGTGTGAAGGTCAATTATGGTCTCTATTGCATTTTTTTGAAAGATTTGGTAGGATGCGACCTTAAATATGGCCGTAATTACTACGATTATCAGGAAGGTACGTTGGTTTTTGTGGCACCTGGCCAGGTGATGCACATCGAAACTGACGGTCAGGTCTATCAGCCCAAAGGACATGCACTTGTGTTTCATCCCGACCTGATCAAAGGGACATCTTTGGCGAAAAGCATTAATGACTACAATTTCTTCAGCTACAACTCCACCGAAGGCTTGCACCTTTCGGAACGTGAAAGGGAGATCGTCATGGATTGTTTTTCAAAAATAGAATTTGAATTACAGCAGAACATCGACAAGCACAGTAAGAAACTCATTGCTTCCAATATCGAACTGTTCCTCAATTATTGTGACCGTTTCTACGACCGCCAATTCATTACAAGGGACCATGTCAATAAGGGAATACTTGAAAAGTTTGAAGAATTGCTGAACAGCTATTTTTCATCAGACAAACCTCAAAACATTGGTTTACCATCCGTTGCTTATTTTGCCGAAAAACTGCATCTTTCGGCCAACTATTTTGGAGATTTGATTAAAAAGGAAACGGGAAAATCTGCAAAGGAGTACGTCCTGAACAAAATTATTGATGTGGCCAAAGACAAAATATTTGTTGCCAATAAAACGGTGAATGAGATTGCCTATGAACTGGGTTTTACATACCCACAACACTTCACAAGACTGTTTAAGAATGTAACAGGCTATACTCCAAACGAATATAGATCACAGAATTAGATTGGATGTAACATTAAAACACCCTTGGGTCGAAAAGACACCGACGGGTTTTATAGGATTGCATTTTACGACTATAACGCACATCAAACGGTTTTGATCGCGGAGCAACAGTTTGCCATTTGGACGTTATTTCTTTCATAATCATAGTAATCAGTTTAAAAATCAGTTTTATGAAAAAGACATTATTGATTGCGCTGATGGTTTGTAGTTTATTCCCTTTAATTGCTCAGGAAAACATTCCGAAAAAGCCAAGGGTTTATCAGGCATGGATTAAGTTACACAATAATGACAATCCTGTGCAAGGTCTTTTTTACCAGGTTTCCGATTCCTCTATATTCCTGACAGGCAAAATGGATACATCTGTAATCCATGAATATAACTTTCGGAACATAGACCTCCTTAAATTGAGGCGAACAAAAAGTGTCAAACGGGGACTTATCACCGGATCTGTCATTGGGTTGGGCGCTGGTGTTATATCAAGTCTTAATTGGGTAGGTGAATATGGATTCATGAGTGGGGCTATTGCTGTCTATGTTGGATTTGGCTTTGGAATGGTTGGGGCAGGGGTAGGTGCATTATCGGGTACGATTAAGGACCGCATCCCAATTAAGGGCAATTTTGGGAACTTCGAGAAATACCGGGGCAGTTTAAAGGATTATTCGTTTAAAAATGAACAAGGTATTCCGGAGAAGAAGTTTATTCATCGGTTTTATGCCGGATTCACCATGGGACCCTCTTTTGCATCTGATGGGTTTGCCCCATTGGTTCCTGCCCTGGAATACAAACAGATGGAAATGACAGGTACCGGCAGCCGAACAAACATTGGCTACAGGTTCTCCAAACGTTTAGGTGTTAATTTTTCACAACGGACCAGTCAATATTCACTTGTTGGGACAAGTCAGACTGAGGATTTTTGGAGCTTCGATGCTTTTTCGATCGGCCCGGTTGTTACACTTCCAGTTTCAGAGAAATTCCGATTCGAATTCCTTCCTTCAGTCGGATATGCTAAAGCTTATTTAATGTTGGGCAACGAGGAAACAACATCTGGTAACGGCATAGGAATTGGTTTTGCCGGTAACCTTGTATATGACTTTTCTAAACGTTGGCTATTGAGTGCAGGAATAGGTTATCTTACATCTAATCAGGTATATAGTGGAAGTCTGAAAAGTAAACCAAGTGATTTGGATCTGGGCTTTGGAGTGGCTTATAAATTTGGGAAACAAAGCCTTTAGATTGGATATCACTATACGTTGACTTACGATATTTCAAAAGCTTTTAACCGTCCAATCGGGTCGGTCTTTATTTTTAATAGGATTGAATGATGGTAATTGATTAAATGATATGTTTGTATTGTAACAACGGTACCGATCCCATTTATACATCTTATTTCGGTAGTATTTTACTTGAGTCATCTGATATAAATAGTTTAAAATTTACTGCCGAAATGAATAAAAGCACTGGTTTTCAGAAGTATATATTAATATTTTCAATTATAAGTTTCTTTGTTGTTCATTCCATATTTGCACAAGTCAAAGGGGAAAAACAGAGGAACTATCTCACATTCAAATTGTTGGAGAGTTCTCAGGAGATTGGCAAGAATATTGGCGGAAATGCTGACTCGCTGGGGTTTACGGATTATTCCGGCAATCAGATGACTGATCAGTTTCCATCAGCGAACAGGATGCTAACACTACGATCTTCATTTAAGATAGATTCGATAAATGAACAGGAAGAACTGGTTCTTGTTTTTCCTCCTGTTCTTTACCCTTGCAATATCTATCTGAACGGTACTTTAATCGGTTATCGAGGTGATATAAAAAACGGTTATACCAGTAGAAATCACAGCACTGAATGTTATTTTTTGCCCCCGGGGTTATTAGAGAGAAACAGCAAAGCCAATGAAATAGCAATAGAACTATTGCCAAAATATGGAGAAAAAAATCCGGTGACAGGCATTTTCATTGCTAGCCGTAAATCAGGTGAAACCTATGTTTTTTGGCGGAACTTGTTTAGCATCGACTTTATCAAAGCCATGTTTTTAAGTTCATTTCTGTTTTTTCTCTATTTCATTATTTTCTCGTTTCAAAGAAAGCAACAAACCACGAGTTACTATGTTCCATTTGCAATGGCATGTTTTTTCTATCCCATTGCCTATCTGAACAATATCGCAACTTTTGATTTTGTTGATACTTTACTGATTGAGAGAATCACCAAGTTGGGATCTGTTTTCTGGTCTTATTTTGTACTTTATTACATATTGGAATTTACAAAAATTACCAGGTATAAAAATCAACTATTATTGATTTTAGCTATCCTTTATATTCCCCTACTTATTTTAGGCTGGTTGCCAGGTAATGTACGCGAAGTCATAGATTTTAACCTCAAATATACTTCAATCCTGCATGTATTGGTTTTATTCACAACTATCCTGATTTGTGTGATTTATACCATCCGCAACCGTTCAAACGAAGGTTATATTCTGACCGTTGTTTATTTACTGGTTCTCCCCTCTTTGCTTTATGACATGTATTATTTCAAGATCCTGTATACCAAACCGTATGCGCTGACACTTCCCTACTCCATGTTTTTAACACTTGCAACTTTCTTTTTTATCATATCATGGCAGCAAAGCTCAATATACAAATTAGCGTCAAAGCAAGCATTGGAGTTAAAGAACATCAATGAAAATTTGGAAAAACTGATTGTCGAACGAACAGTTGAGATTCGCAAACTTTCGGTTGCAGTTGAACAAAGTCCTACGACAATTGTCATTACAGATACAAAAGGCAATATAGAATATGCAAATCCAAAATTTACAGATCTAACTGGTTACACTTTAAAGGAGGCAATTGGCAAGAACCCCCGAATTTTAAAATCTGGAAAAACGGATGCAACCCTGTTCAAAGAACTTTGGCAAACCATCTCTTCGGGAAAATCATGGAAAGGCGAATTGATCAATGTGAAAAAAGATGGGAATCAGTTTATCGAGAACTGCTTTATATCCCCGATAAAGGATGCTAATGGAAAAATCACAAATTATGTCGCAATCAAAGAGGATATTACAGAAAGGAAGCATCAGGAAGAATTAATTGAACTCAGAAATATAGAATTAAAAGAACTTAATGCCACAAAAGATAAATTTTTCAGTATTATTGCCCATGATTTAAGGGGGCCAATTGGAACTATCGACTCTTTTCTTGATTTCATCCTGGATGAAGAAAAATCAAATAAAAATGCAGATCTTTTGGAAAACTTGAATATTTTAAAAACCTCTTCACGACAGGCGTACACCCTGTTGGAAAATTTATTGACCTGGGCCCGTGTCCAAAAGGGCGATATACCATACAATCCCTCTTCCTACAATATAAAAGAGATCATCACTAATAATTTTGAAATATTCCAATTAAAAGCGCGGGAGAAAAATATCGCCTTGATCAACAAGGTCGATCACGACACGTATTGTTACATTGATTATCAAATGATTACCACTGTAATCAGAAACTTGCTGAACAATGCGACGAAATATACGAACGATAATGGGTCAATTGAAATATCGCTGATCGAAAAAGAAAAGGCAATTGAGGTTACGATCAAGGATTCGGGTGTAGGTATGGATAAAAATACAACCGATCATTTGTTTTATTTAGACAACAAACAGATCAGCCAGGTAGGGACTAAAGGTGAAATGGGATCAGGACTAGGATTAATCCTTTGTAAGGAATTTATCGAGAAAAACGGCGGTGAAATTTGGGCCGAAAGCGAAATTGGGAAAGGAAGTGAATTTAAGTTCACTTTGCCTGGGAAGTTTGAGGATGTCCTAAAAGGCTAAATTTTTTTTAGTCGGATATGTCAAATATTTGTAAATACCTCATTATTAAACGCATGGTATATTTTAAATGAATTTAGGGATCTCCGGTTTAGAAAACCACCTTTATGCAAAACTCATTGGAATTGTGAATTCATATTTATGAAAAAGTGTGCAGCGTAATTTGCCGATGACACCGAAAAAGGTTGATTGAAAATTCCAAACCTTATTGACGATTTGTAAGGAATAAATTATACCTTGCATTGATATTAACATCGCAAGTTATCGTGGTCAGCAAGTCGAAACGGCCAACCTTATAAGAAGTTAACGATATTTTAAGCGAGTTATCAGCAATATCTTAGACACAAAAATTTCAAAAAACATATAAATAGTTGAACATGAAAATTGAGCAATTGGACGAATTGAGAGTCGAACTCTCCATAAAATCAAAGAATGGAATTGATTTTACTTTAGCGGCAAGCATAATTTGGATTGCAATTACCTTTATATGGAACCTTTCACTCAAACCATACGATAAATCAGTATTGGTTTTTATTATGGGTGGACCAATGCTGCCCTTGGCATTTTTATTCTCAAAATTGCTAAAAACCAATTGGAAAATAAAAGACAATCCTTTGCAACCATTAGGGCTTTGGTTAAATATGGCTCAATTGTTATATTTCCCGTTTTTGATTTTCACAATGGCAAAAATGCCCGACTATTTCGTTATGGCTTTTGCCATCATAACGGGGGG
>JBAXWR010000100.1:0-24505 GCA_037128295.1 Mariniphaga sp. | reverse complement strand
TACACTAACAAACTAACAGCATGTGAACTAATTGGTCTTGCATTTGTTGTGCAAGTAAGCGCACCATTGGAAATCAATAAACCTCTGTTTGCCGCACTTACATCGAGCATGGCGCTGCTATTTGGCGCATTACCGGTAGAATTGATCCCTACGTTTTGGGCTTGTACTGCAATGGCTATTCCTAAAAGCATTGCTGCTGCTAAAAATAATTTTCTGGATTTGTTCATTTTGTCATCCTTTAAAATATTTTTCAAATGTAATTATTGCAAACAAAAATTTAAAAAATATAATCTGACATGTTTTTTTAAGAATTTTCGCTAGCGGACAATCCGATTGGTTGTTTTGGTCAAACAATAAGGTAAATAAGGTTGTGTATCTCTTTGGCATCAAGCTATTAAGGTTAAAAAATAGGGGAAATAACGTTTGATTTGCGGTGAAACCTTATTTCACATACTTTTCCAATAAAATATTTCGAACTTTGTTTTAGTGTCCGGGTGACTGGATCTGTCAATCTTCGCGTGGGCAGTTGCTCAAAGTCGCCGGGACACTGCATCCTAAAGTTTGTTTTGGAAGGAAAAACAAATTAATAGCTCAATTCCAAATCCAGCGGAGTGAAATATTTGTAGAAAAGAATGGATTCCACCGATAAGGCGGCGCAATCAGAAAATCCGGGAAAGATCGAATATTCACTGCGCCGCAATACAAAAATAATTTCGGAAATCTGAGATGGATTTTCACTTTATTGGAATTCATTCATATTGTAATATATTATAGATTAGTTAATTGAATCAAATCCCCCCTGCTCACTTTTTCCAAAGGGGGAGTCCTTCAAACGTAATCTGTCTCCTTTATATTGTTTCGAGGATTAAGATAAAGGTAAGGAACAAGTTGGTAAATTTTGAAGCATCCAACAACCATTACTTGCACTTGCAGCCCGCCAGCCGCCAGTTGCCAGCCGCTAGTCGCCCTACTTAAAAATCTCAACCTTTCGTTCTCCTCCCGATTTGATAAACCCGCGAAACATCCCCGGAGTGTTGAATTCCATGGAGATATTTCCGTTTTTGTCAAGGCCGATCACACCACCCGTTCCACCCAGTTGGGTCAGTTTTTCAACTTCCTTCTTACACGCTTTTTGAACATCGTATTTAAGGTATTCCATCATCGCCGAAATGTCGCGCGAGAAACCCAACCTGATGTAGTATTCGCCATGACCCGTACATGAAAACCCTCCGGTTGCATTATTGGCATAGGTTCCTGCTCCTATAATTGGCGAATCCCCTACCCTACCGTATTTTTTGTTGTTCATTCCACCTGTTGAGGTACCGGCGGCGATGTTTCCGTAGGTGTCGAGCGCGACACAACCAACTGTCCCATGTTTGTCGCCGGTTGCTACTTCCCTCTCCTTGTTCAACAATTCCTGTAAAGACTTGTAGCGCTTGTCGGTATAAAAATAGCTATTGTCAACCAGTTTAAATCCCTGTTCAACAGCAAATTGAGAAGCACCACTTCCAGTAAGGAAAACATGTTCCGATTTTTCCATCACCTTACGGGCCAGGCTGATCGGGTTTTTGATGTCCCGAATTCCTGCAACCGCACCTGCCCCCAAGGTTTTTCCATCCATCACCGAGGCATCGAGCTCAACTTTTCCTTCGTGGGTAAAAACAGCACCTTTCCCAGCGTTGAACAATGGGGAGTCTTCCATAATGATGATCGTTTTTTCGATTGCATCCATACTTGTTCCTCCATGCGCCAATACCGAATCACCCACCTCAAGTGCCCGGTTCAAAACCAAAGTGTATTCTTTCTGGATCTCGGGAGTCATACTCTCTTTGGACATCACCCCTGCCCCACCATGAATAACGAGGGCATATTTCTTTACACTCTGGGCAACCAGGGCTGAACTTGAGAAAGAAAATATCAGAATAAATAACAGATTTTTCATTGAATGTGGTGTTTTAAAAAGAATATCAATAGATTATAGGTATCAATCTTTTTGTCCTCTTCTGATAATCCCGGTATTTTTGCCCCAATTGTTCGGTCATGAACCGTTCCTCGACACTGATTCTGTAAATGAATCCAAGAAAACAAGGAATGAACATACATATGATTGACAACCAATTAGACATTGAAACTGCAACTCCTGTAAAGATGATCAATTGCCCCAGATACCCTGGGTGCCTGATGAATTTGTAGAAGCCGTTTTCAATCAGCTCATGTCCCTCAATCTTGGTGACGGTATAGGTAAAATGTTGTTTTAGTGTCAGAATCGAAACTATCCTGATGATCATTCCGGCAATTACCATTAAAGCCCCTATTGTAAAAAAAGTATTCCATTGATAAATTCGCCCCATTTTTGTCATACCAAACCGAAAGGCAAGGTAATACCCAATCCCAATAAAAAGAAAAAGTATCCAGATACTTGCCTTGTCACCCTTTTTTACGATATCCTTTGTGCGCTTTGACCGTTGCATCACACCCATGAAAATCTCAAAAATGGCATACAGATAGGAGAAAGCGATAATGATAATAATTTTGATATCCATGGTAGCGATTCCTTTAAAGTTATTTTGTATGAAAACATCTTTTATCGTACTCTTAATCAAAAATTAAGAACGTTTGGTTGACGCCACCAAAACGATCAGTAATCTTTTTTAAGTTTTGATCTTTGCTATAATCCTTTAAATGAACTATTTATTTAATAAATTATCTGATCTGAAAAGCCTTCGACTCAAATTTAGTGGGTGTTCCCTGGACCTTGTACCACGAACTGTTGTCGTTCATCGGAATGTAGCGACGCTCATCGGTCCGGTAATACCAGTCCTTATCAACCTGATAATAGACCTGCATACCAGTGGCTTCAATGATATTTCTGATTTCATTGTCGTGATAATTGTTCTCGTCCTTATCGGTTAAAGCTTGTCTTCCCATCTGGGAATAGAGGTTGCTCAACTCAAATAAAAGGCTATTCAGCTCTTTATCAATGATCTGGACATTTAAGCCTATTTCCCTGGCTTCTTTGGCAAGGATCGGATAACTATGTGACGGATAATTGGAGTTTAATTTCCGGCTAATCTCACCTGCCTTCTCTTTGTCCTCCATGTGATATGAAAGAATATCGGAACAGAGTTTCATCGAAAGGGAGCTTGCCCTATCTAATGCTCCAAACACCAGTGGATGAATGTACTGGTATAAACTTGAATAGGGATTGGCATCGTTGTTCGATTCTTTCCACAACTTGATGACCCTTGTGAGTTCGTCCTGACTTACACTGACCAAACTGTTATTTTTATCCACCGGTGATAAATCATGGGTCAGCGAAGTATCGACAGCCGATAAAAACGAAAGTGGCCCCATCTGGATTTCATCAGCACCAAGGGCTAAGATCGTTGCGGCAGAAGTACATTCACCCTGGATAATAACGACCAATCTTTTTGTGTGTTCCCTTAAAAGATTAATAATTCGAAGCGATGCCTTTCCATCCCCGCCGTCCGATTTCACATAAAAATAAATTTCGTCCTGGAGTTTCCAATCCTTGATTATTTCGTAAAAAGAACTGACGTCGTTCTGACAAATCGAACCATTTACTGAATTCCAATAACACAAAAGCTTGATATTTTGAAGATCTTCAATCTTTTTGATCACCGTTTGTGTCTCACCAAATAACACAGGTGGTTTTACGACTTCGGGTTTAGCTTTAGTCATTTAAAGGTTTATTGGATTCTTCTTTTTTTATAGGGTTGATCATTTCCATCAGTTTTAGTCCGAGCAACCCTTCGATTGCAGTGCCATTGGAATTGGACCCACCGATCAATACGTCAGGAATCAGTTTGACATTTCCTTTGGATAACTCTTCTGTAATCTTGTAACGGGTGAAATTTTCACCACCTAATGCCTTAACAGCCAATTCATAAGCCTCAGCAGTCGATTTACCGATCGCCAGGATTTTACCGGCTTCGGCACCACCGGTCAGGGAGATCTGTTCAGCTTGGGCGGCGGCTTTTAACCTGATTGCATCAGAATCGGCTTGTGCCCTTGCTCTGGTGGATTCTGCTTCGGCATGAGCCCTTGTCTTGATCACTTCGGCTTCGGCACCTACGGCAACTTTTACACTTGTGGCATCCCCTTCTGCTTTCTTTACCGTTGCATTGGCAATACGTTCCGATATTTCAACCCCTTGCTGTGCCTTCACGATATCTTTTTGCATATCGGCAATGGCTGTCTCTTTCTCCATCCCCTGCCTCGTTTCCTGCGCTTTTTTCTGTGTATCGTAAGTTATTTTTTGCTCTTCAGCTATCTTCCTATCAGTCAAAGTTTTCATTAATGTATCAGGAGGAACGATATCGCCAATCAACGTATCGACCGCATTCACATTGTACTCGTCCAACACTTTTTTAATATGTGACTTTGCAGAATCCTGACGTTCTTTACGTGTACTCAGAAAGGCGATCACATCGCTGTCTTGTGCGGAGTTCCTGAAATAGTTGCCGATTGTTGGTTCCAAAACCTGCGAAACAAGATTGACCATATTCCCAAAACGGGCAATGACCTTAGGTGCCTCAGTGGAAGGAACATGGATAATTTGCGCAACATCCAGATTGAACGGGAAGCCATCTTTTGAGCGAACCGTAATTGTCGAAAGGTTCTTATCCAGGTTGTGAGCTTCGCTGCGTGCAGTGGCCCAGTTGAGAACAAGGTTTGTCGTTGGCACAAGTTCCACTTTCATGATGTACTTGTTAATCGGATATTTTCCTGGCCCAAGTGGTTCGAGCCAGACCCCTTTGCACCCTTTTTCGACAATATTCCCATGTTTGAAATCGTTCCCGGTAAGGTCCTTGCCCTCTTGTCCAATGTAGGAGATCACCACTCCAACATAGCCAATCGGAATTTCTGTCATTGGAATTTCTTCGATCTGAACTGCCCAAGGGTTCAGGTTGTACGAACCTGCCAGGATCACCTGTGGTTGTAATCCCCTGTTCCCGCCATTCTTGATAAAACCGTCAAAATTCTGGAAATTGTTGTGCCCATCTACCAGCTTTCCAGCAATTTGCGATGCCTCGATCGGCAACCCATCCAGAGTGGTCACAATGCCGACCATACTTTCCTGTATCCTGATCATTTCGGTGATGGAAACCTGAAAAAGCATCGTGTTGATACGGTACGAACCGGCTGTTATATAAGAGGTTTGCCTTCCACGTTGGCCACCATTGATAAGGAATTTTTCTGCATCCTGGTAGCTGTCCGAGTCAACCTGTTGGGCAAGGATATTCCCGGTAGGTATTGCCTCACCATCTTTGGCGAGAATAAGCCCAATCTTACCTTCGGGTATCACAATAAACGATTGCATCGAAATACTGTATTGCCAGAACCATTTGCCAAAGTAAATACCGGGAGCCAAGGCTTTTGCCTGAAAACCAGCTTCACCTTTTGTCGCAATTATCCTTCCATCAGGCAATTCCTTATTTGCCCCAAGCAGCACAAATTTTTTGGTAACAAGTCCAATCTTGTCTTCCGGAACGAGTACCATCCCAAAAATGAACCGGAAAATGTACTTGTACAAACCTATACAAACAATAATGATAAGCAGCCACCAGAATTTAAAGAAAAGCGTTTCCATGATAGTTTTATTAAATACTTATACGATAATATTTTATAAATATATTTCAGCTACAAAAATAAAGTAGCACATGATTTCAAAATTATAAATTATATTATGATGGTCGAATTATCATTTATGACTTTCAACAGGTTTTACATCCTTTTTAAACCACCTCCTTGTGGCCTCCTGAATAATCAGTAAAACGCAAACGAGAATCAGACTGGTCAACAGTGTGTTAATCGTTCCTTGTACTTGAGTTTTCGCGACTGACATCATAGGAATGTAAATATTGAACATGTTCATTACTCCTCCGGTAATCGTGGTTACACCGACAAAAACCATAGGGATAATGGTGATCCAGATGTATTTACGTTTCCCATGGTTAATCAGGAATGAAGTTCCGATCGCAAGAGCTAAAGTTGCAAGAAGCTGATTGGCAACCCCGAACATCGGCCATATCGTGGCAACACTTCCTGTATAAATAAAATACCCCCAGGCAAAGACAACCATAAAGCTTGTGATCAGGTTACCGACCAGCCAATTGGTCTTCGCAAACGGGGAATAGATTTTGCCTAAAGCCTCCTGAAGGATAAAACGGGCAATACGGGTCCCGGCATCTATCGTTGTAAGGATAAACAACGCTTCAAACATGATGGCGAAGTGGTACCAGTATGACATCAACCCGGCCAATCCAGGTATCGAAGAAAACACCTGTGCCATTCCAACGGCAAGCGATACAGCGCCTCCGGGACGTCCCGCAATCACTTCCCCAACTTCGGATGACAATTCAATCAGGTTTGAATTGGTAAATCCCATGGCTTGAAGCTGCGGTAATATCTGTGCGAATTTCTCGGGCGATACGTTGATCTGAAAATAGTCGAGCGGGAAAAGTGAGGTTGCTGCGATCAAAGCCAATATGCTGACCATCGTTTCTGCGAGCATCCCGCCTACTGCAATTGCTTTGATATGGCTCTCCTTCATGATCATTTTAGGTGTTGTTCCAGAACTAACCAGCGCATGAAAACCTGAAATGGCTCCACAGGCAATCGTGATGAACAGGTAAGGGAAAAGGGTCCCTGGTATAATTGGGCCACCGCCATGGATATAGGGCATGATGGACGGCATTTTAATTTCAGGGTTCACATAGATAATCCCTACTGCCAACATCCCGATAACAGAAAGTTTCATAATTGAACTTAAATAGTCACGCGGCGAAAGCAATAACCAGACTGGTAAAACTGAGGCAAAGAACCCATAACCTGCAAGCAAGATTGTCAGTGTTTTGCGGTCGTAAGTAAACCATGATTCAAAAGGTGATCCGGGAATATATTTACCATATATAACAGCCAAGGATAGGAGAATCACACCTATTACAGTAGCCTCAACGGTTTTGCCTTTCCTGAACTTGAACATCCATAAACCCATAAAAATGGCAATAGGAATTGTAGCAGCAATTGTGAATGTTCCCCATGAACTTTCAGCCAAGGCATTGATCACAACAACACCCAAACCTGCCAGGGCAATGATCACGATGATCAGCACTGCAATGGTTGTAATGGTTCCACTAAAAGAGCTGATTTCCATTTTAGCGATCTCGGCAAGCGATTTTCCGTCATGACGGACCGAAGCAGTTAAAATAACCACATCGTGAACAGCACCTGCCATTACAGCACCCACAAGCATCCATATGAAACCGGGCATAAAGCCGAACTGGGCTGCCAATACCGGACCAACCAACGGGCCTGCTCCTGCAATTGCGGCAAAATGGTGCCCGAAAACCACCCATTTGGGCATTGGATAATAGTTGTGCTTGTCGAACAACCTGACTGAAGGGGCTTCTTTTAAGTCATTAAGAGTTAATACCTTAGCTGCAATAAAGCTGTAGTAGAACCGATAGGCGAGCATCAGTACAGCCAGTGCGCCGATCACAAAGGGCATTGCATTCATAGAAAGCTATTTTGGGTTAAATATGGGAATATTTGTTTATAACAATCAAAACACAAATCTAATTATATTTTTTTCTAAACCCATGCCTAAAAAGATGTCGTTGATCAGTAAAAAAAAGAGAGGAACATCTGCCCCTCTCCAATCCGTTTTTGAAATAAATCATATTGTGGGCAACTTCCACGGTTCACGATAACTCGGGATCAAATACTTGTTGGCATCGGCATCGTTTGTGAATTTAGCCCCGTCCCAAACCAGCTTTTTGCCCGACCGGTAAGCGATATTTCCCAGTTGTGAGAATTTTGCGATATGCGCCCCAATCTCAACACTTGCATTTGTATTTGGATTACGGCTTTTCACACAGTCGAGGAAGTTTTTGACGTGATTGTTCAATCCCTGTCCAGTTCCCTTTACGAGTGCAACAGCTTCCATCCGCTTTGTTCCATTGACAACCTCTGGTATTACTTCCCATCCTGAACGATCGACAACCAAAGTTCCGTTTTCGCCAACAAAACCTAAACCGTGGTTACGGCCATAAGCTCCATCGTTGATCCCTATAGCATGGTCCCACATTACATTGAACCCTTCAAATTCATAGATGGTCTGCAAACTGTCGGGAGTTTCGCAAGCATCGGTCGGATACCCATACTTTCCACCCATGGCCATAATCGACTTAGGCGTGGTAACATCCATCCCATATAGGGCGTAATCCAAAAGGTGAACACCCCAGTCGGTCATTAATCCACCAGCATAATCCCAGAACCAACGGAAGGTGAAATGGAACCGGTTCCTGTTGAACGGACGTTTGGTAGCAGGCCCGAGCCACATGTCATAATCGACTCCTGCCGGTACAGGTTCGTCTGCCAAAACAGGGATTGACGGGCACCAACCCTGATAGGAAAATACCCTTACCAACCTGATTTTGCCTAGTTTACCGGATCGGATAAAGTCAACTGCACTTAGCCAATGTGGATCGCTTCGTTGCCATTGACCTACCTGTACAACTCTTTTGTATTTTTGGGCTGCCTTCACCATCAGGTTGCACTCTTCGATGCTGTTTCCCAAAGGTTTCTCACAATAGACATCTTTTCCCGCCGCACATGCAGCGGTCATGATCAGGCAGTGCCAATGGTCTGGTGTCCCAACAATAACAACATCAATATCTTTATTTTCAATTAGTTTACGCCAATCCTTGTACAAATTGGCAGGTTTTTTTCCACGGATTTTCTCTACATCAGCAGCCCGTTTGTTGAGTACACCTTCATCAATATCGCACAATGCAATACACTCAACCTGAGGGTTTTCAAGAAAAGATTTTAAATCGGAAAAGCCCATACCATTGCAACCGACCAAACCAACATTAACTTTTTCATTGGCTGAACAGGAGGCCATTGTCTCTGTGAAAGAGGTTGCCATGCCTATTCCGGCGACAGTTGCGCCACTTGTTTTTAAAAATGTCCTTCGTGATGTCATTCGTTAAATTATTAAATTTAATAGCCGTTAAAAGTAGAAACAATTATTTAAACCATCCCCCAAATAATGAAAACAATTATGGGACAATTTCCAGAATGGAATGGATCGCCAGATTTGCTATTTTTACTTTTGAAGTTCCATCCTGATAATCGAATTTTAATTCTCCTCCTTCTGGTTGCAAAAGGATTCTGGATGGCCTTTTCAGTGTTTTAATACTGACAGATAGATCTTTAAGGGCAGGGATTTCATCATACCCGATAGCCGCCTGATTGGTATGCTCACCTGCGACATTGATCAGATTAACATAGGTTTTATCCTTTAATTGATTAACAGCAAGATGTACAAGGTGAGACCCTGAAACCGTAACGATTGGATCCGAAAAAAGTTCTCCGATCCGGTTGGCAATAAAGTCCCTCAATACTGGAGATTTATATTCAAGATAAGATGACCCAGCGTTAAAATAAACAGCTGCAATTGTCCCTTTACCGACCTGATTGACTGATGAAGCAATCTTAGTGCTTTTGTCAACAAAATCGCTGCTGTTGTAAAAGTTGGAAGTTACTTTTGCTTCCGGCATCAGACCAACATTTAACAAGGAAGAGCGAAGACTTCCAATCTTTTGATTGGCGGCAATAAAAGCCGTTCCTTCGTCAATGTTCTCCAATGTTTTGATCCCCAATTCTTTTTGAAAGATTTTTGCACTTTCCGAACCTATCACAAGAAGATGGCCACCCATAGCTACATAGGTTCTCAATTCTTCAACAAAGGAAGTTTCAAGATCAATACATTCCGGGATAACGATCAACGGATATTGGCTCATCTTGCCTTGAAGATGCTGTTCCATCAGAATTTCGACAGGGTATTGGCCATCGAGGATCAGGTTCATAGCACCTTGCAATGTATTGGTCGAATTTGAAAAAGGTCTCGTACCATGTTTTAGGTAAGATGCTGTTGGATAGAGCAATGCAATTTGTGGTATTGCTTTGGCTTTGTGACAAAATTGTTGCCTTTCGCGGCAGAATTTTCCAATCTCGGATAAAGAGGTAGCCAGCCACGGTTTTAGGGACAGGTCGCGGTTCTGTTGGTAATAAAACTGGACACCACCACCCATTGCCATGATTTCGGCAGCTTCCTGCTCCAATTGAACCGAAGACTTGATGCTCATGGGCATCTTCCCACCGTTCCACGAAAATCCCCAGGCCATCAAATCCCACGGTTTACCCTGCGGGGCAAGACACCTTGCTTCAAATGCAGAGCGGTAAACCCCATTTTGAGGGGTCACATCGCCCGAAAGATAATCGACATCAACGGTTACTTTTTCGGGCATCAAAGATGAGTAGGCCCAGTTGCTTGTTATTTGAAATTTTGGGTTATACGCATGAATTGCAGTAATGTATTTTTGAAGATGTTCGCGAAATAACTTGCGCGTATATTCCATAAATTCAGGATAATACTTGTCAGAGGATTTCCGCGGAATCTCGGTAATCCCTGTCTCTTTTGTGAACCGTGACAAAGAGGCTTCCCCATAATCTGGTTCCACGGCCCAGCATTCCCCGTCAATCCAGGCACCGTCAACACCATAATCGCTCAGTTCCTTCAGTTGAGGAATCATATATGTATCAAGATAAGGGCTGAAAAACGAAGTTTTTTCTGTACTCCTTTCTCCATTGGCCTTAACCGTAGACCAATCAGGGTGTTCCTTCACCACTTTCCCATCCCAGACACCGGAAAAGTGCATAAATAAAGCGACCTTGTTCTTTTCTGTGACTTCACGGAATAGCTTTAGCGGATCTTTGTCAAATCCCTTCACATGAAATCCGACTTTGGTCGGATAGCTGGAAATACCTGGATGCCCTTTGCAATCAATCTGTATAAAATCGGGTTTTACTTTGGTCAGAAAGGTATCGACCATTTCAGTCGTAAGTGTTTGACCCGCATTGGTAATGTCCTCACTGGCATGAAGATCGAAATGGACACCAAAAAAGCAATCTGCACGTTTCAGTTTTTCTTTGGGCTTTTGAGCCTGGGAAAAGGCAGAATAATTTGCAAATCCAAGAAGGAAAAGAATGATTGTCAGTTTTTTCATGTAGACGTTATTTTGAATTTAGCATGAACAAATAGTTCTATTTATCTGATTTAAAATCAATGACATTCATTTCATAGATCGAAGGCAACGAATTGGCTTTAAGTACCTTCAAACGGATTTTTGATGTTTGGTAATAGAGCGGAAAGTGGATCACTTTGCAATCGCCCATTGATTGTTTGTCATGGTAGATGGTCAGCCAGTCGTTATTTTGCCATATATCAATGTTATAAGCTTCTATGCGGTTAAAACGGTAATTGGTGAAAAAATCCTTGTCATTATCTGATTTTTTGGTATCCTGGTATTCAAAAATGGAAATTTTATTGAACCGGTCAGAAGGATTCAATTCAATAGTCAATTCAGCCAATGTATCTTTTGAAGCCCAGCGGGTTTGCATTCCACCATCAACAGCAAATTGCGCCCCATACTTAGAAACTTCACCATTATAAACAGAACTGGAGGTAGCCGTCTGTCCCAGTGAGATAAATCTGCCATTCTTAGGAAGTGGTTTTCCCTTTTTAATGTTTAGCCGTTTACCCAGTGTAAGCGCAGCATTGGCTTCGTGTTCAAAAAGCTTACCCAACCTTGAAGGGGGAATATCGAGGACCAATGAATTGTTGTTGGCAGTACACCAGTAAAACAACTCTTCCAGTTCGTCCAGATCGCGCACCTGACCCGGGGCCGATTTCTGAAACCAGGTCCATTGCTTACTGATGCAGATTGTATGTTCAAAAGGCATATAATACGATTTTCCATCATGCAGATATTGCTTTTTATCAGACAGATGGGCTATCTTAGGATCCCATAATCTGAAATCACCCGGAAAATACTGGAAGTAATATTTATTGTCAACAATCATATCATCCGGAATGACAAAATTGCGTTTCCCCTCTTCATAAACAATCGTATGGTTCACACCGACAGCACATTGTGGCTGGAGTTTCTTAACGAGTGAATAAAGCTGGTCAATGCCCCAATCACCGGGCTTCTTTTTCCAGCCACCATCAAACCAAAGCTCGCAAATCTCTCCATAATTGGTGAAGAGTTCGGTAAGCTGATTGAGCATATATTGTGTATAGACCTGTGGATCAGGATTATTGTGTGATGGTTCGTGCCTGTCCCAAAGCGAATAATAAACAGCGAATTTCAATCCATATTTCTTGCATGCTTTTGAAACTTCGGCTACCACATCAGTTTTTACAGGGGAAGAAGCCACATCGTAATCGGTAAACTTACTGTCCCACAGGCAGAAACCATCGTGATGCTTGGTTGTTAGCAAAACATAGCGGAATCCGGCATCCCTTGCTACCCGAACCCATTGGTCACAATCGAGTGAAACAGGGTTGTATTTTTCTACCGGGATTGTCCCATCAGACCATTCAACATCGGCAAAGGTATTGATCCCGAAATGGATAAACATCCCATATCCACGGTCAATCAGAAGTTGCTGTGTTTTATTGGGTTGGGTGGAGGGCACAATGACCTGGGAATACAGGTTTTGGACGCTTAGGAAGAGGGATAGAACTAATAATGTCTTTCTCATAAATTTGCGTTTGGTATTTTGATAACTATGCAAATATAGAAAAAACCAATTTGGGATAATGGTTTCTATTGGGATTAAATTTGAGAAACGGAAGGAATATGACAAATTTTTGTAACTTGCATCCAAATAAGAAAGCAAAACAAGAATGGACGAATTAATACAGAAGATAAAGAATCTTGCTCAATTATATTCAATGAATCTGAAAGGAAAGATTGAAGCCAGGACTGTAGAAATGACAGCAGATGACAACTCTCATTATCTTATTTATAGAGTTTTAGGAATTACTGAAAAACAAGGGCAACTCATTGATTTATATCAGAATACTGGACGATTTCTATATAAATATGCAGGATCATTTTTAGAGGATGCAACAATTTTGTGTTTAAAGTACAAATTCTCCAAAGGAATAAAAACTAAAATCGAAAACACCAGAGGACGAACACCTAAGACCTTTGAAATTGACTTTCTAAATGGCACAGATGCTATTGAAGTTAAATGGAGAGATGCTACAACAGATGGTGACCATATTACAAAAGAACATACCCGAGTTAAAGTAATTCGTGAAAAGGGCTACAAACCTATTCGGATAATGTTCTATTATCCTCAAAGACAACAGGCTATTCGGATTCAAGAAACCCTGAAAACACTTTATAAGGGTGTTGAAGGTGAATATTATGGTGGCGATGAGGCATGGGAATACCTCAAAATTTATTCAGGAGTTGACCTAAAAGCTATATTGACAGAAATTGCAAACGAAAGAACACCTGATGATGGAAATTAATAGAATAATTCACGGTGAATGTGTTGAACAACTCAAAGAAATTGATGCCAATAGTATTGACATGATCTACTTTGACCCTCCCTTTTTCACCCAGCGAAAACACTCGCTCTCAAATAAAGATAATTCCAAAACTTATGAATTTGATGATAAGTTTAATTCTCTTGATGATTATTTATACCTGATTGAATGCGTCTTAGAACAATCAAAAAGAGTTTTAAGAAATACAGGAAGCGTTTTTTTACATTGTGATAAAACAGCCTCCCATTACATTCGCGTGGTTTTAGATAAAATCTATGGGAAAGAAAATTTCCAAAGTGAGATAATTTGGTCTTATAAACGTTGGTCTAATGCTAAAAAAGGACTTCTTAATTCTCATCAGGTTATTTTATTTTATTCCAAAACCGAGGATTTTAAGTTTAACACGATTTATACAGACTATTCTGCAACCACCAATCTAGATCAGATATTACAAGAACGAGAAAGAAACCCGAATGGAAAATCAGTTTATAAAAGAGATGAAAATGGGAATGCTATTTTAGGACGAGAAAAAAAGGGTGTGCCTCTTTCCGATGTTTGGGAAATTCCTTATTTAAATCCAAAAGCCAAAGAAAGGTCGGGTTATCCGACCCAAAAGCCCGTCTTATTGTTAAATCAGATTATTAGTATTGCCACAGACGAAGGTGATTTAGTTTTAGACCCTTTTTGCGGAAGCGGAACAACTTGTATATCCGCAAAGTCTTTAAAAAGGAATTACATCGGAATTGATGTTTCCAAAGATGCTGTCGATTTAGCATGTTCGAGATTGGAAGAAATGATAATTTCAGAATCTAATTTATTAATTAAAGGAACAATTGAGTATCTGGAAAAAACAGCAAAAGAGCTCGCTATTCTGCAAAATATCAATGCTTTCCCAGTTCAAAGAAATTCCGGAATTGATGGCTTTTTGAAAGACCACATTGATGGAATGCCAGTCCCAGTTAAAATTCAATCCGAATATGAATCGGTAGAAGATGCCATTGAAAAGTTGGAAAGAGCCTCATATGGAAAGAATTACAAAACGAAGATTCTTATCCAAACAAAGGATACAGGTATTAGCAGACTTTTCGGAATGGAAACGGATGTTATTATAATTAAATCACTTGAATTGCAAACGAAAGAGATCACGAGCAAAACCAGTGAATCCCAACTGAGGTATCCTATAGTATCAGAACCTTGATTCACGATTTAATTCCCGCACATTTTCAGCAGAGTAACCATTCGTAAATTCTCATGGATTTTTATGAATATCGTCAATAAACTGTTCAATTTTTTTCCGGTAAACGTAATCCTCCAATGCGATGATCAATCCTTCCGTCCTGTTTTTCCCACCAGAAAGTTCCATAACGCTTTCAACCAGATCATTGTTAATATTGGCTGTAACTTTCATTTGTTTCTAATTTTTAGTCGGAATCCAAAATTAATACAATTATTCAGGATTTTTGTAAGAATCTCTTTACTGCAAATGCAATTAGAACGAAAATTAAAATCAAACTGTAAATAGTAGTCAATGAGCTTTTTAAAACTGAAAACAGATTGGTAACTGTGGACAAAATGATTGGATTATCAGGGTAACTATTCAACATCGTGATAATTCCAATGTTCTCGCAGTAGTCGAAAAGCTCTGTAAAAAGTGGTAAATAACAGATATAGAATAATTTACTGTCAATCTTTCCAAGTTTTTGAAAAAAATATCCGAAAATCAGGCAGAAAGTAATCGCATTGATCCCCGGAAAGACCAAATCCAAAGGTAGTTGATTGAATAGATAAAAATGTCTGCCATCCGATCCCAAAGCATCCAAAAGCGAATTAACATAGGCATGATCGTATCCTGTCGGCATCATATCAAGTATTTTCATACCACCGGAGAAACCCGTCAATTTCGGAATCGTAACGGTAAGCATTGCCAGATAGATAATCCCTGTAAGGATAAAAAGGATGAATATCCTTTTCCCATCGAGATTTTTGATAATGAATTTTCTCATAATTAATTAAAGGTATTGGCAACTAGCTGCTTGCGACTGGATCTTCTTCAAATAAAAATTATCTTATTTCAGCCAGGAAATTCGAGTTGCTTCATACTTAAAATGAAGGACTAGTCAGACCTTCATTTTAAGTATGGATGCAAAAACTTCGTTTCAGGATTGCCAGTCGCCAGTAGCTAATTTTTTGAAACTGGAGTCCATTACTCAGGCAATACTTTCTTAGAACGCCCAACTACTTCAATTCCTTCCCTAGTTTTTCAGCTTCCAATAACCATTTTTCCCTCATTTTATCGGTTGAGGACCTTATTGGGGAGAAAACAGATATTTTAACTGGTTTTACACCGCAAAACCCAAGGATGCAATTTTTCATCGAATTGTGACCCGGCTTTCCAAATCCCAGGTTATAATACCACGGAGGTGTATCCATTGTAACCATTAACCGTGCTGTTTTGCCGGTTAACAACTTATCCCAGAAAGGATTGTTTGTGTGGTACTTGAAAGCAAATCCCGGAATCAAAACCCTGTCGAAAAAACCCTTCAGCAATGCAGGATATGTTCCCCACCAGTTGGGATAGACAAATACCAGGTGGTCTGCTGCTGATATGTCCTGTTGTACCTGGATCAGATCAGGCTCCAGTTCCGTTTGGGCCTTGTACCCGATGTGCAAAATTGGGTCGAATTTCAATTCACACAAATTGACCAATTTACATTCTGCACCTATCGACTGTGCACCTTTTTGATAACTTTTTGCCAACGCGGCACAAAAACTTCCCTTATCGGGATGACCATTGATAATTAGGATACTTTTCATGATTTTTAATTTATTGATAATTAAGCATTTGTGATATTATCGGATATTATTGAAATATTTTGAAATAAATACATGAACGGAAATGGTTGAAATAAATTGAAATGTTTGGTTTTGTTGGAAATTTATAAGGTAAACGCCACCGCACAAGGGGCATCTCTACACATCCCCGTTCAACCAAGATTTGAATGCGGTGGTTCTCGCACGGCTGATGATGATTTCTGCTTTCGGATCGGTTTTAATTTCCACCTTTAATTTGAAATTAAAATAAGTATGCACTTTTTTGATTGCATCTATCGAAATGATGTATTGTCTGTTAGCCCTGAAAAATAGTTTGTGATCCAATTTGCCCGATAAATCCTCAATGGAGTAGGCCACAAAATACCGGCGATTGTCATGCGTAACGAGGATTACCTCCTTATCTTCAGCGTAGAAACACGATATCTCTGAGGCTTTGATAGGTATCATCAGATCCCCTTTATTGATCAGGAACCTGTCTTTGTAAACCTTCTGTTCCGGAATCAGACCTTTAAGTATTTCGTATAACTTATCATTTGGATTTCCCGACTTGTAGTATTCCTTCAGTTTTTTGAATTTTTCGATCGACAAACTGAGCTTTTCCCTTTTGATCGGTTTTAAAAGGTAATCGATGCTATTCAATTCAAAGGCCTGAAGGGCATATTCATCATAAGCTGTTGTAAATATTACCGGAACTGAAATCTGGCATCGTTCAAATATGGAAAAACTCTTTCCATCGGCAAGCTGAATGTCCAAAAATATCAGGTCGTAATCCGAAACAGAACTCAGATGGTCAACAGTTGCTGTCACCGAATCGAGTGGTCCATATAGGTCCGCATCGGGAATCATTTCAGATACCATCTGGATCAACCGTTTTGCAGCAAATTCTTCATCTTCAACTATTAATATCTTCATGGCTTTGTATTATTCAGTTGATTGCTAATTCATCAGATTGATTTTTCAAACAAAGGGAGCATTACCACAAACTTGCCAGACACCTGTTTGACGATAATATCTTTGCCTGTAAGGAACATATAACGGTTGCGGATATTTTCGAGTCCAACCCCCGTTGAAGGTTCCTTATCAATTTTAGACTTCAGGTTATTCTCCACGACCAGGTATTTATCTGGCGAAACATAAACCTTTACAAAAAGAGGATGTTCTTTTGATACAACATTGTGTTTCAACGTGTTTTCGAGCAGCATCTGAAGTGCCAGGGGAGGAATTGCGTAATGATAGAACTGTTCGGGTACATCAATTTCAACAATCAATTTGTCACCAAAGCGGTTCTGCTGAATATAGACATACTCACGTGCAATAGTTAGTTCGTCACGCAAAAGAACTGCTTCCTTATCCCTCGATTGGAGCATATAGCGCATAATTTCGGAAATGCTCTCCACATATCGGGAAGCTACAGGATTATCGTTAACCAACATCAATAACGTGTTAAGGCTGTTAAACAGGAAATGGGGGTTCACCTGATTCCTTAAGGTGTCGTACCTTGCTTCGAGATTGGCTTTTTCCAATGCCTGGGTGCGCAACAGATTCTCTTTCCATTCAATAAAAAAGGCTACCGATGCATAAATAGAGCTGATCATAAAAGTAATGGTCAAAGAAATCAGGAACATCGAAGTCTTTTGAGTTTGCGAAAGCGTTATACTCAGGAAATTCTTTATTGCATAGAGTTCTGCCAATTCAACTAAAGACACAAATACGGATAACACAAGAACCTGATATACAATAAGTTTAACGGTATCTTTGAAAATTGAGAACCGCTCAATCAGGTACTGTATGATCAACATACTTCCATTCCACAACAATGCCGTACGGACAAACGAAACCAGGAAGGCCTTAAAGAATTCAGTTTCATTGCCAGGGGCACCAAAATCAAGAAAAGGTGAGATGAATGAGATAATGGTGATGACCGTAAACCTGATAATAAACTCGCGTGTTCGCCCTCTGGGGTTCATCATTCTGGAAAAACTATTTGAAAATTCCTGTTGTTTCATTTCGTAATAATATGATTTATTCAGATTCCTATTCGCCACCATAGAGACGGACGGCCGTCCGTCTCTACAATTTAACCGTATCTTAAAAATGTAACCGATATTGCATCATTGGGAAAAATCCAAGTTGGTTGATATTCCTTACCTCATTTTTCGACGGACTGTACAATTGGGTAAAAATATTGTTGTGATCGGTAAAATTCTCAATATAGAAGATCCATTCCTGCGAAATCTTCTTTGAGTTTTTCCTGTAACCGACTTTGAAATCGGCTTTGAGGAATGGATCGAACTGCTCACTGTAAGCCTTTGATTCAATGTATTTTGTAGTCATTGCAGCCCTTGAGGCGACGAGGTCAACCGGAGTAAATCGTTTTCCACCGGCATAGGTCACTTTAAAATCGAAGTTGAGTGCCGAATTGTTCTTTAACGGAATTTCTTTTCCTAACAAGAAGTTAACCAAGTAGTTGCCATTAAATGCGGTATTCCTTTCGATCCCATCGCTACCCTTATATTTTGACTCGAACAGCGAAACTGTTGCAAGATAATAAATGTTTTTGCTGAAAAAACGTTCCATAGTCAACTCAAGCCCATAGTTGGTTCCAGTACCTTTATTGACTAAGCTATCCTCGTCAGTTACCCCCCAATTGGCTCCTGTATTCAGCATACTAAACGATGAAGCCTTTGTTGCAACCGGGACATTGTACAAATTCTGGTAATATACCTCAGCTTTGAACCGTTTGTTTTCTGAAACTGCAACATTGTAACCCAAAACAAATTGGTTCGATTTGGTAAAACCAAGGTTTTTATTGGTTTCGATCAATGAACCGTTGGCCAGACGTGTTCCAAGAAAATAGGTTGACAACGTCTGGGTTCTGGAATGTAACCCATAACCAAAGCTTAATTTCTGTTTATCAGCGATTTGCCAGTTAAAGCCTAGGCGGGGCTCAAGACTTGTCGAACCGTTCAAATCAAAGTAGCTCAAATGGATACCCGGTACAAAACTGATCTTATCACTGAACTTGTAAGTTGCCTGTATATAAGGTTGAACCAATGTGACGCCGTTTGCCAAGCTTTTCCCATCATCGATCCTGGCTACCATCGCCTGATCTTTTCTTTCGTAGGTTTTGGTAAGGAGATCGAAGCCCATACGATCAACTGAAAAGCCGGTCATTGTTGACAAATGGGGATTGTATTTGGTATGCAGGAATCCGTTGACAGAAGTCCTGAATTCGGCATAATTATGATTGATGGACGGATGTATAGCACCCTGTGTATCAAGGGTATCTATTGTAGTCCCACCATTCTGATAAACCCCAGACAAGGTGAGCTTCATGTAACTCTTCTCCTTCATAAAATGGGTATAGGTGATACCCATTGACGCCATTTTTGAACGGTTCACCAAATCCTGACCTTCATCGGTGTACATGTCCTGCTGATTGCCACTTTTACTGTCGAGCATGGCAATTTCGCTATTTCCGGCAAGTCCAAAGGCGGTAATACTCCCATTTTTCAAAGGGAAATTGAGTTTAAAGGTAAAATCCTGATATTTAGGAACTCCAGTTGTTCCAACATCAATAATTCCACTCATTAGCTGAAGTGTAGAATAGCGGAAATTGGCAAGATAGGATGATTTATGGTTTTTGCTGAAAGGGCCTTCAGAGCCAGCTTCAAAGCCATTAAAACCTACCTGGAAAAGGTTTTCATGTTTCTGGTTGTTCCCGTTGCGCATTTTGATATCGAACACACCACTCATGGCATTTCCATATTCAGCCGGAAAAGCACCAGTAAAAAAGTCACTGTTTTTCAAAAGGTTGTTGTTCAACATTCCTACAGGACCACCGGTTGTGCCACCTTCGGCAAAATGGTTGGGATTGGGAATATCAACTCCTTCGAGTTTCCACAACAAACCGGAAGGCGAATTGCCCCGAATGACGATGTCGTTGCGTTGATCGTTTGCCGAAGAGACTCCTGCATAGTTCATGGCCATCCTGGCAACATCACCACGACTACCCGCATATTTTTCTGTCTCCTCAACAGTAAATGAGCGGGCACTGACAACTGCCATCCTGTTGATTGTTTCATCTTTCCGGGAAGCAGCTTTGACTTCTATTTCAGCCCCAACTATTACGCTCTCTTCCAGCTCAACATCAACAACAGCCTCTTTTACAGAATTCAGGATAATGTCCTGAAAAGAGGCTGGCTTGTACCCAATATAGGTTATCTGGATACTTTGCCGGCCAAGTGAAACTTTTTCAAGACGGAAATTTCCATCTTTATCTGTCATTGTACCTTTAATCGGATTGGAATGTAACAATACAACGGTTGCGCCTACCAGAGGCATTTTGGTTTCTTTATCGGTGACCTGTCCCCGAATGGTTTGTAATGGTTGTGCCCAGAGGCTGACCGAGGTCAGTAAAAGGATTGCAGAGATCAGTAAATGCTTCATAACTTTTAAATTTTATCATTGATGAAGCAAAAATGGCCTATCAACGGCAAAACCGGAAAACCTTTCCGATGAAATGGGCAAAATTGGAGATGAACTGTAAGAACTAAAACCTAAATCCCTCGCTGCTGTAATTTGGGGATTCACTTGTAATGGTAATATCGTGAGGATGGCTCTCCACGATTCCGGCATTGGTGATACGGGCAAATTTGGCTTCGTGCAGTTTCTCGATCGTGTGTGCGCCACAATATCCCATACCGGCTCTAAGTCCACCAACCAACTGATAGATGACTTCATACAATGTGCCTTTGTACGGCACCCTTCCAACAATCCCTTCCGGGACTAGTTTTTTGATGTCGTCCTCAATATCCTGAAAATAACGGTCTTTTGAACCTTGTTGCATCGCTTCAACAGAACCCATCCCCCGGTATGATTTGAACTTCCGCCCCTGAAAAATAATGGTCTCGCCAGGGGATTCTTCGACTCCCGCAAAAAGGGATCCAGCCATTACACTTTGCGCACCTGCCGCCAATGCTTTGACAATATCCCCCGAATAACGCAAGCCACCATCGGCAATAATGGGCACACCACTATTCCTTAATGCCTTTGAAACATTATAGATAGCAGATAATTGTGGAATCCCAACACCTGCAATGATCCGGGTTGTACAAATCGACCCTGGTCCAATACCAACCTTTACGGCATCGGCTCCTGCAAACACAAGTTCCGAAGCTGCTTCCGCAGTTGCAATGTTCCCGACAATCATATCCTTATCGGGATGTTTATTCTTTGCTTTCTGAAGCAATTCGAGTACTGCTTTTGTATGTCCGTGAGCCGTGTCAATAATGATGGCATCCACTTGTGCCTGAATTAAAGCATCTATCCGATCCATCGTATCGAATGAGACTCCAACAGCAGCAGCGACCCTGAGCCGTCCTTTATCATCCTTGCACGCCAGTGGTTTATCTTTTGCACGGGTAATATCTTTATAAGTAATCAGCCCAACCAGTTTGTTGTTTTTATCGACAACCGGGAGTTTTTCTATTTTGTAGTTTTTGAAAATATCGGTCGCCTTGTCAAGATTGGTACTTACATCGGTGGTAACGAGATTTTTGGATGTCATCACCTCTGAAATGGGCCGGTTGTGGTTCTTTTCAAAACGAAGGTCCCGGTTGGTAACGATCCCCACGAGGTGTTTCTCTTCGTCAATGACGGGAATACCTCCGATTTTGAAGGTGTCCATCAATTTCAAAGCATCACCAACAACTTTCTCCTTCGAGATGGTTATCGGATTGATAATCATCCCATTCTCTGCTCTTTTAACAATGGTGACCTGCCGTGCCTGATCTTCGATGGTCATATTCTTATGGATTACTCCTATACCTCCCTCACGAGCCATTGCAATTGCCAGCTTCGATTCGGTCACTGTATCCATTGCCGCCGAAACGATGGGTGTGTTCAACCTGATGTTCCTCGAAAACAGCGACGACAAATTGACTTCGCGTGGAAGTACATCTGAATAGGCAGGAACTAACAACACATCATCGAAGGTAAGTCCTTCGAGTACAACTTTATCGGAAATAAATGACATGGCGCAGTATTTTTGAGTGAGACTTTGTTGGCCAAAAATACTAAAATGATTTGAGAAATTGGAAATTGGAAAATAGAAATTGGAAATTGGAAATTGGAAATTGGAAATTGGAAATTGGAAATTGGAAAATAGAAATTGGAAATTGGAAATTGGAAATTCAGGTTATTGGCTTACAATCAAATACACCGTTGGTGTAAACTATTGTAGGATAAATGCTTACATTGAGAAGAGAGGCGCAATCAATTAGATATTCAGGGTGATAATGTTCCATGGGCCGCAAAGTAAAAGGTTAATGCGTAGGATATTAAAGAATCTGCACCAAAACAAAACAGCTCGGGATTAGTCCATTAGTCTATCCCGAGCTATTCTGAAAAATATTTCAATCAACTTCAATATATTTCAATATATTTCCATGTATATCAATTATTTAGCAGCTTATTGCTTAAAGCTTGCAATGTTGCTTTTTTGTCGGTTGTACTCACCAATACAGAAATATTGTTCCGGCTGCCTCCATAGGAAATCATCCTGATCGGGATTTCTTCGAGGGCAGAGAAGACTTTTGCAGCAAAGCCTTTTTCTTCTGCAATCATTTTTCCAACAATACAAACGATTGTCTGGTCGCGGTCAACTTTTACTTTGCCATATTCCTTCAGTTCAGCAACAATTTCATCAAGGTGCTTTGGATCATCAATCGTCAATGATACAGCAACTTCTGAAGTAGTGATCATATCAATTGACGTTTTGAAGAATTCAAAAATTTCAAATATATTCTTGATAAACCCATATGCATTCAACATCCTTCCCGATCGGATTTTGATGGCAGTAATTCCATCTTTGGCCGCAACTGCTTTTATACCTGTAATCTTGCTATCGGATGTGATCAGTGTCCCGGGATCGGGAGGATTCATTGTGTTTTTTAACCTGACCGGGATATTGTTGGTCATTGCGGGCAAAACAGTCTGAGGATGAAGAATTTTAGCTCCAAAATAGGCCAGCTCGGCAGCTTCGCCAAATGAAAGGACATCGACCTTTTTCGTGTTTTCGACAAATCTTGGGTCATTGTTGTGAAAACCGTCAATATCTGTCCAGATCTGTACCTCTTCACTTTGGATAGCGGCACCGATCAATGTAGCAGTGTAATCAGATCCTCCCCTCTGAAGGTTATCTATCTCAT
This sequence comes from Mariniphaga sp., assembly GCA_037128295.1. Classification (GTDB taxonomy): domain Bacteria; phylum Bacteroidota; class Bacteroidia; order Bacteroidales; family Prolixibacteraceae; genus JAAFHB01. The sequence continues at coordinate 1,024 of JBAXWR010000100.1, read as the reverse complement.
CTTCTTCATTACGACAAATAAAACCCTGAGTAATATAATAATCCGCTTTGGGGTGGCTTTTCAGGATAGCATTTAATTTGTCTTTGATAAAGAAACTATCAGGTTGCTTGTCGCTGTCGATCTTCATAAAATCGAGGGCTGGGAGCAACAACGCATTATACCCTGATTCCTGCATCAGCAAAGTGAACAATGCTGTTGAAATAAGTTCTCCCTGAGCCAATAAGGCACGTCCTCCCTCTTCGGGAAACACACCGGATGTGTAAGATTTGATCACAGTGAAACGCTCTTCAATAACGCGTTTTCCTTTTTCCTTCATTTCCAATGTCGTATAAAGATCAAATACAACGTTATAATATTTCTTTTCAAGCGAACTGATAATGCTCAGTGCCGATTCTTTGTTCTTTTTTGATAAATAATCCGATATTTCAACCAGGCTATTTGTTGTCCCCGACATTGCAGACAACACGACCAGCTTTTGATTCCCGTCGGCAATCAGGTTCATTACCGTCCTCATGTTTTCAACCGATCCGACAGAAGTTCCTCCAAATTTGAAAACTTTCATATAATCCAACTATTAAATTGTTACGAAGTAGAACTTTTCACTTAAATTCCTTGCAAAAATAGAAATATTTTAATCCTTAATGTCCTTTTGATAATCAGTATCCATATTTTTTGCGATCAGATTGAAAGTATTGATAAGGATGATTGAAGCTCTCCATTTTCTATTTTGAAGCCCTTTTTGTCCGTGTGATATAATCTGACGGAGTTTGGCCCAACTGTTTCCTGAAGCACATCGAAAAATAAGAATGTGAATTAAAACCGACATTAAAGCAGATCTCGTCAATATTGGTCTGACCTGCTTCTATTAACTGTATTGATTTATTGATCCTTACAAATTTAATGAACTCTGTGGCTGACTGATCGGTAAGTGCTTTTAATTTTCGGTGCAAGGAACTTCTGCTCACATGAAGTTCTGAGGCTAATACCTCGACAGAAAAGTTTAAGTCGCCGATATGTTTCTCAA
>JBAXWR010000010.1:0-58981 GCA_037128295.1 Mariniphaga sp. | reverse complement strand
ACAAAGCGATGAACCTGTTTTTGATTTTTGCCTCGGTAAACATCTTTTTATGCGTATTGGGAATTTTGGGTCTCTCCCTGAGCATGAATGAGAATCGGATCAAAGAGATCGGCATCCGAAAGGTGAACGGGGCTACTGTAACCGAAATTCTGACTTTGCTCAACAGTGATTTTGTAAAATGGGTAGCGATTGCATTTGTTGTTGCAGCACCAATCGCCTGGTATGCAATGTTTAAATGGCTTGAAAACTTTGCCTACAAAACTAACCTAAGCTGGTGGATCTTTGCTTTATCCGCTTTAATCGCCCTGGTAATTACCTTAATCACTGTAAGTTGGCAAAGCTGGAAGGCGGCTGTGAGAAATCCGGTGGAAGCACTACGGTATGAGTAATATAAACCTTCAAGGTTTTCGAAAACCTTGAAGGTTTAATCATGAAGTAATTGATAGAATGAACATTAAATACAGTCAAAGCTATGTATTTAAAAGGAATGATTAAGATCACGCTGAGGAATTTGGAAATTAACATTGCTTCAACGGCAATAAAGATCCTTGGTTTAGCCATAAGTATTGCTTCAGTTGTCATTATCTGGACTTATGTGATCAATGAAAACAAGTTTGACAAGGGAATACCCGGAAGTGATCGCATTTTTCGATTGGAATCGCAATGGGCCAGTATGCCTTCATTTCTTGGCCATGCGATGAATCAGGATTTGACTGCAGGCATCAGAGCCACACGTCTCAATTTCTGGGGAGATGTAGGAATTCAGGTTGACAATGTCCCATTCAACCTTAAAAATTTCGCATTTGCAGACAGTTCCTTTTTTAAGGTTTTCCCCCTTGAGTTTATTGCCGGAAATCCCGAAGAGGCATTGATCCAACCTCTCTCTTTGGTGCTTACTGAATCACTTGCAAAAAAATTATTTAAAAGTGGCGATGCCGTTGGGAAAGTAGTTCGATTTGAGAACAAGTTCGATTTTACGGTTACGGGCATTATAAAGGATCAACCTTACTTGCATTTTAAAATTGATCTCCTGGCTTCGATGATTAGCCTTGAGCAGATCGGGTACAAAGGGATCCTTAAACAGTACGATGGTTGGAGCTATCCCACTTACTTGTTGATGCCTGATGGTTCAAAAACAAAAGATTATGAAGAAAAGGTAAAGGGTTTCCTCAAAAAGTTGGGATATAATGAAGCCTTCCGGTTACGACCATTCAATGAAATCTATTATTCACCCGAAATTGAAAACGAGAGCAATACAAAACATGGTAACCTATTGTATAACAATATTCTAATAGCAGTTTCTACCATTATCCTATTGCTTGCCGCCATAAATTTTATCAATCTGACCATTGCAAATGCAGTTTCAAGGTCGAAAGAGGTGAGCATCAAAAAACTTCAGGGAGCTTCAGTTTATCAGTTGGTGGCTCAATTCCTATTTGAAACGGTTCTGATCATCTTAATTTCAGTTGGATTGTCACTTATTTTCCTTTCACTTTCCAATTCGCTATTAAGCTCATTGACAGGGTTTTATATTCTTCCTCCTGAATTGTGGACTCCCCAAAATCTGTTGATTATTTGTTCTGGTCTTTTTGCTTTTATCCTTCTCGCCGGAGTTTATCCAAGCCTTTATATCAGCTCTTATAATGTCAATACAAATAAGGGGAAATCATCAGGAGCGGTAAACCATAATTGGATACGCAATGGTTTGATCATCTTCCAGAACCTTGTTTCCATTACATTGATATGCTGTACGTTGGTCGTCAACCAGCAATTCCGGTACATGAACACAAAGGATCTAGGGTTTAACAAAAACGATCTTGTTAATTTAAAACTCAACGCTCAGCTGAAGGATCATTTCGATTTGTTTAAGGAAAAGTTATCCAAATATCCTGAAATTGTAAGCCTTTCCTATTCCAGCAGGATTCCAGGAAATTATTGGGGATCATGGTGTTGTGTGAAAATTGAAGGCAAAGAAAATAAGTACTTTAACAACTATGTCGATCAGGATTACCTTAAAACTATGGGAATCAAAATTAAAGAAGGTCGTGACTTTTCGTTGGAAAATCCTGGCGACCAGAAAACCACCTATCTGATCAATGAGACAGCCGTGAAACTTTATGATCTGAAAAATCCAATCGGACAGATTATCACTCCCGGAAATAGCATTGAGGGTCAGATTATTGGGGTAATTCACGATTTTCATTACAGGGGGTTAAACTACGAACAGTCGCCGGTACTGTTATTTTATACTCCCGAATATCTGAATTATGTGAACATTAAAATTTCTCCTGCCAATGTTCTTCTGGCACTTGAACGGATCAAGGGTGTCTGGGGCGAGGTATGCCCTGCTTTTGCATTCGACTATAGCTTTCTTGATGAAACCTTTGATCTTCAGTACGAGTCTGAAAAAAAGTTTGAGAATCTTCTATTCTCGTTTGCATTGCTTGCTTTATTTATTGCGAGCATAGGGCTGTTTGGCCTTTCGATCTATGGTGCCGAACGGCGGATCAAAGAGATTGGCATCCGCAAAGTCAACGGTGCCAAAGTTGCCGAAATATTGATGATGTTGAACAAGGGTTTCATAAAATGGGTGGTGATTGCTTTTATCATCTCTATTCCCATCACATGGGTAGCCATGGACAAATGGCTTGAAAACTTTGCTTTCAAAACCAACCTGAGCTGGTGGATTTTTGGGTTGGCTGGCTTATTGGCTTTATCAATTTCCTTAATCACTGTGAGTTGGCAAAGTTGGAGGGCGGCGACAAGTAATCCTGTCGAAGCGTTGCGGTACGAATAGCAGGACGCAGGGAGCTTGGGGAGTAGAGAAGGGAAACGGGAAACCGGTTTTCATCCATGCACGATCCAAAGCACCAGAGGTGCGCAATATTTGTAGAAAAGGGAATGATGTCCCGGACAGAGCGGCGCAATCAGGATGCAATGAAAAGATCAAATCTACATTGCGCCGTAATGCAACCATCTGAATAGGAAAAGATGAAATAGGTGCAGTGATTTGTTTCTGTTATCGATTATTAAAATTGAGGCAAATAATTAAAAATAAACGCTTTCAGGGAGCAAATCCTGACACGTTCTTTGAAAAGATAATCATCAGAAGATGGTGTAATGACATAGTTCATCGGGGCGTTTAAATCTTCAAAAGCCTGGAAATTACCTTTGGACAGTTGTGGCGAATTGGAGTATTTGATTTCGGCAGTTGCAACGATTGTAAGGCCCTTTGCAATAACAAGATCAACTTCTGCCGCATGTTGGGTTCGATAAAAATACAGGTCTAAATTGGCATTTTTTACTGCATCTACCTGATTAATCACAAACGATTCCCATGAACTTCCGACAATCGGATTTCCTGAAAGGCTGTTAAGATCGGTGACCCCAACAAGGTGATGGAGGATGCCAGTATCACAAAGGTAAACCTTGGGTGTTTTTACCAATCGTTTTGATATGTTCCACGAGAATGGGTGAAGGCTCTTCAATAAAAACGCCTCTTCCAGAAAGTCAACATATCTTTTAACTGTTGGCGTAGATACTCCCAATGAATTCCCCAATGTGGTTGCATTGAACAATTGTCCGTTTAAATGTGCCATCATTGTCCACAGATTGCGGATGATCTTAGGTGAGGCATTTAGTCCCAATTGCAACAAATCCCGGTTCAGATAGGTACTGATAAAGTTTTCCATCCAACGATTAGACAGATCACTGCTTTCGGCAAATAATGCTTTTGGAAAACCACCCTTGATCCAAAGATCGTTCAGTAAAATGGTTTCAGGTAATTCATGGATATCAAATGGATGCAATTGATGGTAGGCAATTCTTCCAGCCAGCGACTCTGAAGAATGTCGGATTAGCTCTGGTGAGGCTGAACCCAATAATAGAAATTGTCCCGGTTCGCGGGTTTTATCAACCAGCGCCCTAAGTAACGGATATAGTTCCTTTTTATTCTGTACCTCGTCAATGACAATCAACTGATCTGAATGTTGCGACAAAAACAACTCAGCTTCCTTCAACTTGTAAAGATCGGAATGTAGCTCCAAATCAAGGTAAAGTGTTGGTCTTGTTGAATCAGAAATGATCTGTTTTGCCAAAGTCGTTTTTCCAACCTGGCGGGGACCAATGATGGATACTACCGGGAAAAAACTCAGTGAGTCCTTGATATCTGCAATTATTCTTCTGTTGATCATATCTGTTTAAATAGAGATTCAATATGCAAATATATAAAAATTTATGCGAGTAAATTTAAAATTATATATTAAATTAACTCGCATAAATTACCGTTAGAAAAATATTGTTACTAATATATATCACTTATTATGATTCAATTATCGCACATTAACAAGTATTACGACTCAAAATTCCAACGCACCTATGTGTTGAAGGACATCATGCTTGATGTTAAGGAAGGGGAATTCCTGAGTATTATGGGGCCTAGCGGATCAGGAAAGTCAACTTTGCTGAATATCATCGGTTTACTGGACGCCCCATCGGATGGTCAATATGAACTGTTTGAAAAATCGGTCCTTGACCTGAAAGAAAAGGCTAAGGTCGATTACCACCGGAATTTTATGAGTTTTATATTCCAGGCATACCACCTGATCGAAGAGATGACTGTGTATGAAAACATCGAAACCCCACTGATTTACAAAGGGGTAAAAAGCCGCGACCGTCAGGCAATGGTAGCCGATCTGCTCGACAGGTTCAATATGGTTGCCAAAAAGGATCTCTTTCCACAACAACTTTCGGGAGGGCAGCAGCAATTGGTCGGCATTGCAAGGGCAATTATCAGTAAACCAAAGCTTTTATTGGCAGATGAACCGACCGGAAACCTTCATACCACTCAGGGAGAGATGATCATGGAAGCCCTAAAAGATCTGAACAAAGCAGGGATGACCATTATCCAGGTTACCCATAATGAACGGTTTGCGGGATACGGCAAACGGATCATCAGATTAGAAGACGGGAATATCCGATCAAATGATATAGTCTTATAATTCAATTGATTATGAAATTATTGAAAATCGGCATATTGCTTTTAGTCTTAATGGTTAGTACTTCCTGTCACCGAAACAAGTTAAAAACCGATAAAAAGGCATTGGTTCAGCAGATCCTGACAGAAGAAGAGCAATTGGTCCAGCAGGAAAAACTCCGTGCGGAGCAGGAGAAGCAATTGGCAGATTCACTTTCCAAATTGCCCAAAGGGTTCAGGTTTAAGGAAGACCGGAGCGTTGACCGGCAGAAACCTCCCGTTGTGATCGACATCGCCGGAAGCCTTGGTAACATCAGGGAAGTCAAATTATCCGATGTCGCTTCTGACATCAAATACATCCGGATGGACAAGGTGCCGGATAATGCCCTGCCTACCAACCTGAAATACAAGTACTATCTGATGGACAATTACATCGTGGCATTGAATATTTATGGGACACATCTTTTTTCAAAAGAGGGGAAGTTTATCCGCACGATAGTCAAAAATCAGTTGACAGGGGTCGAGTTTGAGGAGAAAGAAAACCGTTTAAAATTCTGGATGGATTACACTTTAATTGGAGGTGGGACTTCTGTTTGGGCACGTGGCAACAGCCTTTTTTACAATTATACGAATAATATTTCTGGTCAGCGGTACCTCATGGAATACGATTGTACACAGGATCAACCTGTTCCATCAACTGGTTTTGATCCTGAAAACCAGAACAAAATTACCGGACTTGGGAAAGTGCTCATCGACATGAACCATGGGAAAACCACTCCACCTGCACCACGTAAACATCAGGGAATGTGGAGCAATAGCCCTGAGGGAATGTATTCATCATTAGGGGTTTTTGCGCCAGACCGAAATACATATATGCACGCTGTAAAATCCAGGAAAGCTATGTTAGGTGTATTTAATCAGCACGGCGATACACTTGTTACGTTTGTTAAATTTGAACAGTTGAAAAACTATACAAAGTCTCTAATGAGGGGAACAGACTGGGGATCTCAATATGAGAAAGGGGGCAACTACTTTTTCAGGACCGATTTTAACGATACGATTTTCCAGGTCATCCCACCCAATCGGATTTTGCCAGTTTATGTTTTGAACCTTGGAAAATACAAAGTCAGCAAACAGCAGGGGGTCGATCCGGGTGTCAGCCTTGAGGGAAAGATCATTCCCCAGGAATGGGCAGATACAAAAGATTTCATCTTTATGACCTTTACCAAAGACAATTATGATTGTCCGAATAACCGTAAAAACAAGAGCGTCAAAATCTATTTTGCCTTGTTTTCAAAAAAGAGTAGAAAGTTGCAAATCGTTAAAAGTGAACCTACTGATTATGTAGCACCCATACTTAAAAACGACCTTGATGGGGGTTATCCTGTCTGGCCATTGTCGTATATGATTGGAAATAAGGGCGAATTGATGCTTTCGCTGAAAGGCAACGACCTGAAATCCAGGGTTAAAGATGCGCCTTTTCAAAAATCGACCGCTCCTGCCGATAAAAAGGAGAAGCTCAAACAATTTGCCGGTTCGGTTTCCGATCAGGATGATATTTTAATGATTGTACAGTAAATCAGATTGATATGAACTACTACTTAAAATCGACACTCAGAAACTTATCCAAAAAGCCAGTCTATTCATTGATCACATTTACTGGTTTTACAATCGGGATAGCTGCCGGGTTGCTGATCTACCTATGGGTTTTCAATGAACTCAATTGCGATAAATTTCATTCAGACTATGAGCGGATCTATCGTGTTTTGACACTGTCAAAGCAGGGTGACGAAATCGTGGAATCGCCCAATTGCTATCCTGCTGTGGCCCAGACCATGAAAGGTGCGTATCCTCAAATCGAAAGTGCGGCCTACATCAGTTTCAGTTCTGAAGATTCACCTTTGAAGTTGGAAGGGGGCAGCGAGAAGATTGAAGCAAGAAGTTGCACAGCGAATGAAGATTTCTTCAGGATATTTACCGGTTTTAAGTTTCTGGAGGGAAAACCTGAAACCGCTTTTGCGGAAGCCAACAACATCGTCCTATCTGAAAAGGTGGCCCTGAAATTGTTTGGCGACAAATCTGCCCTGGGTAAAAATGTTGTCAGCGACAAGTATTCTGCTGAAATATATACAGTTAGCGGGGTTGTACGAATTCCCGAAAATAGTCATCTTGATTTTGGGTACATGGCTTCGGGCAAAGGTAGCCGGTTGGGGGATGTCGCAAATAGCTGGCAGGACAAAGGATGGTCACGGGTCTACATCAAGTTAAATGAAAATGCCGAAATCAACGATCAGTTTCTATCCTTGATCAGTAACCATATCAGCCGATATTCCCGGTTTACGGATAAACTAATCTTTCAACCAATTGCCGATATCCATCTCTATTCTGATTATGAATCGATTCTCGACAGAAATCTTAGCAGTTACAAAACTATCTGGATCTTTTCTGGATTGGCACTGCTCATTATTCTGATGGCTTCGTTCAATTTCTCGGTCCTCTCAGTTGCACGTGCTTCCGAACGCTCGACTGAAATCGGGATCAAAAAAGTAAATGGCGCCGACCGTTTTCACCTGCTGAAACAATTTATGGGAGAGTCGATCATTCAGACACTTGCAGCAACACTTCTAGCTATATTCTTGATCTGGCTGTTGTTGCCCTGGTTCAATCATCTTTCGGGAAAGGAACTTCATCTTGTTTTTTCTATCAAATTAACAATCAATCTGTTATTAATAACCTTGCTTACAGGTATTTTATCAGGTGCTTATCCTTCGCTCTTCCTTTCATCGCTAAACCCCACCGGAATTTTCAGGGGCGGCAGTATCTCAGGATCAAGGGCAGGATTTATCCGGTTGCTCGTGACCGTTCAGTTTACGTTCGCCATATTCTTTATGATTGCAACCTCTTTTTTTATCAAACAGCTCAACTATATCAGGACCAAAGATCTTGGGTTGAACTATCAAAACATAGTCGTGATCCCAACCGGTTTATGGTACGACAACAAGGCTTTTAAAGATGAACTGTTGAAGAACCCGAAGATCCAGGGTGTTTCGGCCAGCGTATATGCTCCTGTTGATTTTGAATGGAAAACAACAATCGCTTTGAACCATCAGGGTGTGTTTGACAGCCTGAATGTTTCACAATTCTGGGTGGACGAGGATTTTGCCAAAACCTACCAGTTGGAAGTTGTTAAAGGTCAGTTTTTGCAAATGGATTATAGCGCTTATTGGAAAGAAAATGAAAAAGCTGGTAAAAGCAGGAAAGAAGGTAAAGAATATGCGGTCTCCATTCCCGTCGTGATCAACGAAACTGCCCAAAAATTACTTGGGTATGTCGATCCGATCGGACAACGGTTTGGTGAAAATGTAATTGTGGGGGTCGTAAAAGATTTTCATTTCCGTCCATTGAGGTATCCCATCGGGCCTGTAATTCTATCGAACAACCCTGAAACCATCATGACAATGAACGTGAAAATTGCACCTGAAAACCGGTCCGAAACATTAAAATACATTCGGGATGTTTATGGAAAATATCGCGACCAGCGCAACCTTTCCTTTAGTTTCTTTGATGACTTGCTGAACGAAAAATACAAGGATGAGGTGCAACTTAAAAATATTACTGTAGCTTTTTCAATCCTGGCTATCCTTATTTCGGTTTTGGGAATTTTAGGAATGGCCGTTTTCTCTATCGACCGTAGGGTCAAAGAGATTGGAATACGCAAAATCAATGGGGCAAAAGTTTCGGAAGTGATGGCGATGCTCAACAAGGACTTTGTAAAATGGATCGCTATTTCTTTTGTAATCGCTTCACTTATTGCAGGGTACGTCATGGACATATGGCTCGAAAATTTTGCCTATAAAACTGGTTTAAGTTGGTGGATTTTTGCATTGGCAGGTTTGTCTGCATTATTAATTGCCTTAATCACTGTAAGTTGGCAAAGCTGGAAAGCCGCAACAAAAAATCCGGTGGAGGCGCTTCGATATGAGTAATCTAAACCTTCAAGGTTTTCGAAAACCTTGAAGATTTAACTATCTAATTTAATGACAATTCCTGTCCAATTATTTTACAAACGATATTTTATGAATTATTTATAGTATTGTAATTCAATAGATTAAAACATTGGCACAATCTCTGGACTATATCTCGTGTCCAAATCAAAATTGCTTTTGGACCAGATTAATTCATCTATTTCAAATACCATGATCAGGCATTTTTTTATCAGCATCTACCGGAATATCCTAAGGGATAAAGTGGTTACTTTGATCAACTTGAGCAACCTCACCATCGGGTTTACGACCTTCATTCTGTTGGGTATGGTGGTCAGTTATGAATTCAGTTACGATAAAGCCAATCTGAACTTTGAAAGGATTTACAGGGTTCAGACCAAGCAGGAGGATTCTTTCCCAACCAATTACTGTACCTACAGTCCGTCTGCTTTCAGGTACCACCTGATGGCAGACCTACCTGAAGTTGAGAAGGCTTTGATCATGAAAGAGGTTTCAGGTCAGTTTTTTACTTTGCCTGATGGTAGCCAGCTTTATGAAAAATACGGCTATTGGAGCGAAAATTCAATTTTCGATATCTTCACCATTCAAGTGAAAGAAGGGTCTGTTATCAACGCCCTGACTGAACCCAATACAATTGCCCTTTCAGAAATAATGTCAAATAAGCTTTTTCCTGATGGAAATGCGATTGGAAAACAAGTCGTTATCGGGAAACGGCTCCCCCTGACGGTAACTGTTGTCTATGAGGATCTTCCAAGAAATTCGAACCTGCGCCCTTCCTATCTGGTCTCGATGAGTACCTATGAAGCACTTGGGGAGCGTAAAGATTACCGTGACAATTGGACCTACATCGACAATGACAATTTTATCCTGTTAAAGAAAGGTGCTGATCCTAAGCTTGTGGAGTCCAAGATTAAGGACGCTTTCAAAAACGTAAAAAACTTTGAAAAATCTACTCCTTATTTGCATCCTTTATCCAAGCATCATATCTCTCCGAATAGCCAGTCCGATATGTTGATCGGTTTGTCCATCCTTTCGTTTGCGGCGATTCTTGTGTTGATTCTAGCCTGCGTGAATTATGTGAACCTTTCACTGGCAAACACAATGCGCCGTGCAACAGAAATCGGGATTAAGAAAGTTGTGGGTTTTCCGAAGAAGGCCATTGCAGCCCAGTTTTTAACTGAAACCATCCTACTGACTCTTGTTGCCATGATTTTCGGATTATTTCTGGCAAATGCCTTCTCACCTGTAATGAGTTATATCCTGCAAAAGGATTTCGAATACAAAGTTTTTGAAAACGGGCAATTGTTGCTGATCGTATTTGCCGTCGGAATTTTTGCGGCGATTGTTTCAGGATTTTATCCATCCATGATACTTTCTTCCTATAATCCTGTTAAAGTATTGAAAGGCAAATTGTTCGCAGCTACAGGGAATTCAATGGACCTTAAAAAAGTTTTGACGGCAATCCAGTTTTCAATATCGCTTTTTATGCTGATTGTCAGCTTTATACTGTACAGACATGTTGATTTTATCCTTAAAAAGGATCTTGGGTTTGACAACAAGAACATCCTTTTTTCAGAAGTCAATTTCAGGCAGGCTACCGACTTTGAAACGATCCGGCAACGGTTGCTAAAGTATCCAGAAGTTGTGGATGCCACTTTTTCGCGAACCATTCCTTTTCAGGGAAATATTGGGGGATACGTCACATGGGAAGGTGCTGCTCCCGACGAGAAAGTGATGATCTCCAGGAATTATGTCAATTATAATTTTGTTCCAACCTATAATTTGAAGATGGTTTATGGAAGAAATTTCTCAAAGGATTATCCATCTGATAACAAGGGTGTTATTATTAACGAGACCGCCCTTAAAGTTTTTGGTTGGAAAGACCCTGTTGGAAAGCTGATTATCCTTGAAGGCAAACCCTTTCCGGTAATTGGGGTAGTCAAAGATTTTCATGCTTTTTCTGTCCATAATCCAATCCCTACATATATCATGTTCCTGACCCAGAATGAATTGGCAGGTTCAAAATTGCTCACCATCAGGTTTGCCCCCGGAAATGAAGTAAAAGCAAGGCAATTGGCAACTTCAGAGCTTGAAGCCATGTTTCCGAATGATCCTTTTGAGTTCCGTGATTTTCAGGTACTTTTTTACCTTGATGCGGCAATCCCTTTCTGGCAGGCCATGAAACGGATCTTTTTCTTTTTTGCTGTCATTACCATCGTTGTTTCTTCGATCGGATTATTTGGATTGATCCTGTTTACGACCAAAAGGCGCACCAAAGAGATTGGGATGAGAAAAGTCCTGGGTAGCTCAATTGGCACAATTTATCGGCAACTATCGACTGAAGTAGTTGCATTAATCGGCTTTGCTACATTAATTGCGTGTCCTGCTGCATGGTACATTTATAAAGTTATGCCGGGAGCCTATAAGGAACCACTTACTATTTATGAATTCCTCCTGGCAATCCTCATGATCGCATTTGTCGCTTTCCTGACCATCAGCTTCCATGTACTTAAGGTTGCGATGAGGAATCCTGTGGAGGCGTTGAGGTATGAGTAGCATGGGGTAATTGGGATAAGTTCGGCATTCACTTTTGGCACTTTGGGTTGCGCGATTTTCAATCGCGTTCGTAATTAGCGATTGGAAAATCGCCTGACCCAACTTTAGCATTTCTTCAACTGAGGAGCAGGTTAGAACGTTGGGTGTAAATTTGATCCGGCCCTTAAATGTTGATGGAGGTAAAAGTTTGATTGGTTAAGGCATTACAATTTTGTCAAAATCACTGTAATTTAAGACAATAGTCTCCTTAATAGTATTCAGTTCCAACAAATCCTTATCTCCTGTTATTAAGAAATCTGCTTTTGAATCAATGGCTAAAGAAACTAAATAATTATCCTTTGGATCCCTGCAAAGATTTATTTTTGTTTTTATCTCGAAAATCTCCGATGACTCATCTAAAAGCTCAAAAAACTCATGTACTTGATCTTTGGTAAAATATCTCTTTAACATTGGCTTTTTGAACACTTCCGACAATTCATGAAGTTGTTCTTCACAGGTGATAATCAGAATAGATTGGGAATCTATCTGATTTTGAAGACCTTTCAAATTTTTCCCGATCAAGAATAATATCCAAATGTTCGTGTCAACAATAATCTTAGGTGATCTGCCTCCCATTTTCATATCGCTGTTTTCTTACAGATTCAACTTCATGAGTGATTTCCTCCATTGACAACTCGTTAGTCTCTGTTGATTTTAAAAGTTTATTGAACCTATTTAGAAATAGAGATTTTTTTAACTCATTATATATCTCTAACTTGTCATTTTGATTAAGATTCTTCAATAGCCGAAAAAACTGGTTCTTATCTAATTCGATACTAATATTTTTCATAACCTAACATATAATTTCGTCAAATTTAGGAAATATCCCTTTTAGGTGCAAATATCCCAAGGATTCATTCAAATTGTATTTAATTGAATATCAATTTAATATTTACAAATTACATGTAATCTGATATGTTGTCCAACCTTATTTCACATTTTTTTCAACCTTAATATCCATCGTTTGGACCCCAAGCCTTAACCTTATTTGCCTTTTTGTTTATTGTGTAACTAAATGTCAACCAATCTCTTAATTCTTCCCATTTTGGTACAACAGGCTTTCCGGTTTCTGTATTCGAAATTGTTCTATTTCCATAGTATTAGGATTATCAGGTAATGATATTTAATTCGGTTTAAAAATGTGAAATCAAAAAAAATACCGACATCTTTGTTGTACAAATTTCAAGGACAAAACATCAAATTAATCGATTAAAAAATGAAAACGCTTTTATTTACCTTGGTTGCATTATTTATCGTCAACCTCACTTTTAATTGCCAGGCACAAACTGCAAAGCCGGCACCAACACCCGAGCAAGTCATTGCCACTCTCAAAGCAGAAAACGACAGATTAAAGAGCGATTGGGCCAATCTTAGCCGTTTCCGTGATGACAATAAAAAAGTCGGTTTGCCTGCCAAAGGCGAAAAACGGGTGGTATTTATGGGCAACTCAATCACTGAAGGTTGGATCAGGTCAAGGCCCGAATTTTTTGCCGGGAAACCATACGTCAATAGGGGGATCAGCGGACAAACCACTCCTCAGATGGTGATCCGTTTCAGACCCGATGTCGTCAATTTGCAACCTTCTGTAGTCGTGATACTTGCCGGAATTAACGACATTGCCGGGAATACGGGCCCTTCAACTTTGGAGATGATCGAGGACAATTTAATGGCGATGGCTGAAATGGCAAAGGCGAACAAAATCAAGGTCGTGATGTCCTCAGTCCTTCCTGCATATGATTTTCCATGGAGGCCAGGGATGCAACCTGCAGAAAAAGTGGTACAGTTAAATGCATGGATTAAAGAATATGCCAAAACACACGGTTGCATTTACCTCGATTATTTTACCGCAATGGTGGACGAACGCAAAGGGTTGCCGACCAAATATAGCGGAGATGGAATCCATCCGAACAAGGAAGGATACCTTGTTATGGAGCCTTTGGTTGAAAAAGCCATTCAGCAGGCACTTACCAAATAATCAGGGTTTATGCCCTAAATCCTGGTATCCGCTGCGCCCAATAAACCTCAATGGAACCCCTCATTTCCCTGGCTTTTTAAACCTTTGGAAAGAATAATTGTCTTAGTGAGGCTTCAGGTAAGCTGAAGCTTTGCTAAGAGGAAAATCGATATCCTGTGTAACGATTGCTCTTATAAAAAACTACAAACTAATTAAATAATAAAAATGGAAACATCCCAATTTTCTTTGGTCAATATGAAACGAGGATTTCATATTGCGATTCTGGTTTTATTGGTTTTAATCTGCGCATCAAATTCGTACGGTAAGAAAGTTGTCCAGCCGGTTTTAGGACACCGAAGTGTTGACATTCTGAAAATAGGAAACCTTGAATTCAAGGATCTTAACCGGAATGGCCAATTGGATAAATATGAAGATTGGCGGTTATCACCGGAAGAAAGAAGTGCAGACCTTCTTTCCAAAATGACTGTTGAGCAAAAGGCAGGCTTTATGCTGATCAACACAGTCTCTATGATCGGTGCAAGAAAAGCTGAAGCAGAAGGTTTGGTTGCCAGCGATTTTAACGAAACCGGCCAGGGTCAGGGTGGTTTCGGGGGAGGAGCCCCTGGAGGCAGGAGAGAAGGCCGAAGTCAGCCAACCACAGGTGTTGGTGCTGTTCTTGCCAATATGAGTGGCGGTGGAGGCATCACCAAATTTGTCAAGGAGTACAACAATCGCCATTTTATCTACAGGATGAACGAAAGTGCTAAAAATACGGCTCAATGGGCGAATAAATTACAGGCACTTTGCGAAAGCCAGCCATTGGGAATCCCCGCAATCGTTGCATCAAATCCACGCAACAACATTACAGTCAATGCATCCCTTGGTACAAGTGCGGGTGCAACTATTTTTTCGACCTGGCCGGGCGAGCTTGGCTTATCTGCGATGCACGATCTGAAATTGACAAGGGAATTTGCAGATATTGCCCGTCAGGAATGGCTTTCAGTCGGTTTGAGGAAAGGGTATATGTATCAGGCCGACCTGGCTACCGAACCACGATGGTCAAGGATCAACGGAACATTTGGGGAAGAGGCCGAATGGGTCGCAAAAATGGTCACACAAATTGTCCTTGGTTTTCAGGGTGAAAAATTGGGAAGCGGTTCTGTTGCCATGACAACCAAACACTTTCCAGGAGGTGGTTCCGGAGAAGATGGACAGGATTCACATTTTGATTGGGGCAAAAAAGAGATCTATCCCGGTGGTATGTTTGAAAATAACCTGATCCCTTTTAAGGCTGCGATAAAAGCGGGTACTTCAGCGATGATGCCTTACTATTCGCTTCCTTCCGGCACACAATATGAGGAGGTTGGGTTTGCTTTCAACAAGGGTGTTATTACCGATTTGCTCCGTAATAAAATGGGTTTCAAAGGGATCATCAATTCAGACACAGGCCCTTTGACTGGTATGCCTTGGGGTGTCGAAAAACTTTCAAAACAAGAGCGTTATAAAAAAGCAATCGAAGCTGGGGTCAATATTTTTTCAGGTGAATCGGATCCTGCAATGCTTATTGAAGTGATCAACAAGGGAATGGTTGAAATGCAATACATTGACAACTCTGTTCTCCTGCTTCTGAACGAAAAATTTCAGATGGGATTGTTTGAAAATCCGTATGTTGATGAAAATGCAGCGGAATCGATTGTGAACAATGCTAAGTTTAAAGAAAGGGCTGATCTGGCTCTTCGCAAATCAATTGTATTGCTTCAAAATGAAAGCAAAGCTTTACCAGTTCAACCAAAGACCAAAATCTATTTTGAGACTTATTCGAAAAGTTCCCGAGATAAGTTGTCCGAACCTGGAACTGTTTACAATCTGAATGATAACAAATACCCTGTTACGTTTGTGAAGACCCCCGAAGAGGCCGATGTTGTCCTTCTATGGCTTGTACCCGCTGGAAATTCACTCTTTGGCTCGACTGGTGCACCTGTATCCATTTCATTGTCAAAAAGTTCTGTTGATGTGGATTATGTGAATAAACTGACAGTCAGCAAACCAACTATTTTGGTCATGAACTATACGAATCCATGGGTGATCAATGAAATATACAACGACAAGACCAAAGGTAACATTAAAGCCATATTGGCAACGTTTGGGACAACCCCTGACGCACTTTTGGATGTGATTACCGGAAAGTTTAACCCAACTGGTAAAATGCCTTTTTCCACTCCGGTTTCGGATGAGGCGGTTACCAATCAAAAAGAGGACGTACCAGGTTACCTGGAAGGGAAAGGCTATGCCCTGTTCAACAATGGCGATGGAATAAGTTATAAATAAGGATGTTACATAAGAGAGTTTTAGATTATTAAAATCTCTGATTATAATCCCGTTAGGGATATAATATGGGTAGAAAAATAAATATTTACGAGGGGGCTCGTCCCGGATGGGACAAGATCTCTATTTTTAAAAATTAGATCAATGAAAAAACTATTCTTTTTTATCATGATGGTTTTTTTGATGGAAAGCTATGATTCATTTGCTCAACAGGCATTGGGGAGAGCCCCACAAATTGTATCTCCTGAAGTAAAGGATGACAATACAGTGACTTTCCGGTTTCAGGCACCCGATGCCAAAGAGGTAAAAGTCTCAGGCGACTGGATGCCTGCTGGCCAGGATTGGAGACCAGGATCGGAAACAATGACCAAAGGCGAAAAGGGGATATGGTCTTACACCACAACTGCGATGCCATCAGATTTATACGGTTATTCTTTTTCGGTTGACGGTGTTAAGACCACCGACCCAAGCAACGTTTACCTGATCCGCGATGTGGCATCGGTTACAAATGTGTTTATCGTCAAAGGGGATAAAGGCGATTTGTACAGTGTGAATAAAGTACCTCACGGAACGGTTTCCCGTCGCTGGTATAACTCTCCCGGAAATGGGATGGAACGCAGGATCACTGTTTATACACCGGCAGGTTATGAAATTTCCAAAGAGAAATTCCCTGTCTTGTATTTGTTGCATGGCATGGGTGGTGACGAAGAGGCCTGGATCGCTTTGGGTCGCACTTCCCAAATACTCGATAACCTGATTGCACAGGGAAAAGCAAAACCAATGATCGTTGTAATGTCGAATGGGAATGTGGCACAGGAAGCTGCTCCCGGCGAGTCGAGCCTCGGCTATTACAAACCAACCATGCAATTGCCCAATACGATGGATGGCAAATTTGAGGAGACCTTTATGGATGTGGTCAAATTTGTGCAAAGCAATTATCGCGTAAAAGCCGAAAAATCGGGACGTGCAATTGCCGGTTTATCGATGGGTGGTTATCATTCCCTTCATATTTCAAGGTTTTATCCCAACACCTTCGATTATGTAGGTTTGTTCTCTGCCGCAATCATTCCGAATGATAAAGTCAAATCGAAAGTTTATGAAAATATTGACGAAACCTTGAAAACCCAGATGAAAAACGGCTACAAGCTTTATTGGATAGGGATCGGCAAAGCCGATTTTCTGCATAAAAATGTGAAAGAATTTCGTGAAAAACTGGATGGGATTGGTATGAAATATACCTACCGTGAAACCGAAGGTGGCCATACCTGGACCAACTGGAGGGTTTACTTGTCGGAATTTGCGCCATTGCTTTTCAGATAGGACTTCAGATTGATTTTAATACACTGCTATATCAAACTATTGATAAACAATTAATTAAATGATATGACCAGAATTCTGATTCTGTTGATGATTCCTCTGCTTTTTGCCTTTGCACCGGTTCAAAAGGGGAAAACTATTCAAAAGGGGAGGACGATTCACAAGGGTAAAATCACTCAACAGGCCAAACCTTTTCAGAAGGGTAAACCGATTGAAGTGAACAGCGTTAAAATTGATGCAGGCTTGGTTTCAGGAAAAACAACTGATGATCAGGTTGTTAAAATATTTATGGGTATCCCGTTTGCAGCACCTCCTGTAGGTGATTTGCGTTGGAAAAGCCCGCAACCTGTGAAATCATGGGACGGAATCAAGTCATGCAATACTCCTCCTGCTTCTGCAATACAGGCACCTCCAAAGCCATTTATGTGCTGGTCGAAAGAATTTATGGCTCCGGAATCACCTTTAAGTGAAGACTGTCTTTATCTGAATATCTGGACCAATGCAAAGTCCGATGTTGAGAAATTACCAGTAATCGTTTGGATCCATGGGGGTGCATTTACGGGTGGATCAGGAACTGTACCGCTTTACAATGGGGAAGGGATGGCCAGAAAAGGGGTCGTATTTGTGACGATCAATTACCGTCTGGGAATTTTTGGTTTTCTGGCACATCCCGAACTTTCAGCCGAATCAGATAACAAAACATCTGGCAATTACGGAATCCTCGACCAGATTGCGGCCCTCAAATGGATAAAACAAAACATTTCTGCTTTTGGGGGAAATCCTGACAATGTGACAATTGCCGGTCAATCGGCCGGTTCGTTCAGTGTAAATGTTTTGGTTGTTTCTCCATTTGCCAAAGGGTTGTTTCATAAGGCAATAGCCCAAAGTGGCGGGATGTTTGGGAAGAATCTCATGTTGAGTCAATCTTTGCAGGATGCCGAAAGGGCAGGGGTTAAACTGACCCAAAAAATGGGCTTGACTTCTATCTCCCAACTCAGGACAATTAAGTCAGACTCACTATTAAAAATTCAGGGCCGTTTTGGATTGACGGTCGATAACAATTTATTGCCTCCACCTTCTGAAACATTCACTGAGGGAAAGCAAAACAATGTCCCTTTACTGACAGGCTGGAATGCAGACGATGGTGTCTCTTTTGGTCCTGCACCTTCAGCTGAACAATTCAGGGGAAATGCGAAAAAGCAATATGGTGAAAAGGCTGAAGCTTTCCTGAAACTTTTTCCTGCCAATACAGATGAAGAAGCCAAACAGTCGCAGAAGCTGATTTCTCAGTTGAATTTTGGTTGGAACAACTATACATGGGCCAGGATGCAAAACGTTTATGGCACCGGTAAGGCATATCTGTACTACTTCAAGCGTGTTCCTCCCGGTGAACCCAATTATGGTGCTTTCCATTCGGCAGAGTTTGGCTATGCCTTGCATACCCTGAAATTCTGGAACCGTCCGTTTACGGCTGTGGATTACAAGCTGGAGGAGGCCATGAGCAGCTATTGGGCCAATTTTGCCAAAACCGGCAATCCAAATGGGAACGGATTACCCATGTGGCAGAACTTCGGTGTCAACAGGCCGGTTATCATGGAGTTGGGAGACCAAATCAGAAGTACCCCTCTTTTGTATCAGGATCAGCTTGATTTTTTAACTAAAGTGAATTAATAAAATGACAACCAACAGACGTAATTTTTTTCAAAAATTGGGGGCAGGTGTTGCCGGGCTTGGATTAGGATCACTTCCCATCATTTCAAAGGCTGGTGAAGCCACAAAAGCCATGGATGACGAGCAATTGTTGCAGGTTGGCGACAACATTGCGATTGCCAATACAAAATATGGAAAAGTGAAGGGGTTTATCCTAAGGGGAATAACCACTTACCGTGGAATTCCTTATGGAGCAGATACTTCCGGGAAGAACCGTTTCATGCCGCCACAACCTCCCAAGCCCTGGAATGATATATTTCCTGCAGTCTGGTGGGGAAACACTGCACCACAAATCATGGACAACCGGTATGCCAATTCCTATTCTTCCTTTGTTGACCACTGGAACTATGACGATGTAAGTGAAGATTGCCTCAGGCTGAATGTTTGGACGCCTGCCATTGATACAAAGAAACGTCCTGTAATGGTTTGGTTACACGGTGGAGGTTATACCAATGGCAATGCTATCGAGCAGGATGGTTATGATGGTGAGAACCTTAGCCGTAAAGGGGATATCGTGTTTGTTTCGATCAATCACCGTTTAGGACCTATTGGTTTCAGCGATTTATCTGGCGTTGGTGGTGCAAAATATGTCGATTCGGGCAATGTTGGGGCTTTGGACATGGTTGCCGCACTTGAGTGGGTCCATGACAACATTACCAATTTTGGTGGCGATCCCGGGAATGTTACCATTATGGGACAATCGGGAGGTGGTGCTAAAGTGTGTGTCCTTGCAGCAATGCCAAAAGCCAAAGGATTGATCCATAAGGCAGTCCCATTGAGTGGGAATACGACCGAAGCGATGAACCAGGATTATTCCAGAAAAATAGGAGGATATATCTTAAAAGAAGCCGGATTAACAATTGCCGAAGTGGACAAGTTGCAGGAGATGCCATGGAAAGATTATCTCTTGCTGGCCAATAAGGCACTCAAAAAAGCTACAGCCGAAGTTGGTACTCCAGGGATGCGCGGTGGCTTTGCGCCCGTAGCTGATGGTGTTTCAATCCCCAAAGGAAAGTTCTATTCTGATCCAAACGGTCTATCCTCGGATGTTCCGATGCTTTTATGTTCTACCTTTCACGAATGGAACAATACCCGTCTTAGCCAGGAGCTTGAAGATATTACCCTTGACAAGGTGAAGGAGACACTCAAAACCAGTACAAGATTAGGTGGTGCTTCAGTAAACAAAGTTGGGGAGATCGTGGATGCTTATGCTAAAGTCTTTCCGAATGCCAAACCAGCCGAGGTCATGGCTATGGTGAACAGCAATCGTAAGGCCATCATTTCCACAGCGGATGCGAAAGCTGTACAGAAAGCTCCCGTTTATGTGGCGTGGTTCGGATGGCAGCCCCCAATGTTCGACAAGCGGATGAAAGCTTTTCATTGTCTCGATATTTGTTTCTGGTATGCCAACACCGACCTTATGCTGACCCATACAGGAGGTGGCAAACGTCCGCGTACCTTATCCGAAAAGATGTCGGGAGCACTGCTCCAGTTTATGAAAACAGGGAATCCCAATAAAGGTGGCCTTCCTGAATGGAAACCTTATACAACGATCAATGGGGAAACGATGGTTTTAAACGACAAACCGGAGTTGAAAAACGACCCCGATCGTGAAGCAAGAAAATTGATCTAAAATAAAAGGGCCGGAACAAATCCGGCCCTTTCTGCTAAACTGAACAAACAAACATCAATTGTAATTAATCGGCTTCATTATAAGCCATTTCATTGTGCTGGGTAAGGTCTAAGCCGTAGCTTTCTTCTTCTTCAGATACACGGATGC
The DNA here is from genome assembly GCA_037128295.1 of Mariniphaga sp. Classification (GTDB taxonomy): domain Bacteria; phylum Bacteroidota; class Bacteroidia; order Bacteroidales; family Prolixibacteraceae; genus JAAFHB01. The sequence goes on along the minus strand of JBAXWR010000010.1, from coordinate 38,321 downwards.
CAACTGTCTTTTCAACAATTTTAAAGATGACAGCTGTCAGTACACCTGAATAAACCAAGGTAACAAGGATTGCAATTAACTGTATTCCAACTTGTTTAAAGTTGCCATAGAAGGCACCGCTGTATGCTGATTGGATCAATGGGTTTGCGAATAGTCCGGTTGCCAGTGCTCCCCAGATTCCACCAATTCCATGAACACCAAAGGCATCAAGAGAATCGTCGTATCCCAATTTCCCTTTCACAACAGAGACCATGAAGAAACAGAATACTGAAACAAGCAATCCAATAACAATTGCACCACTCACGTCAACAAATCCAGCGGCAGGGGTGATGGCAACCAAACCAGCGACCGCACCTGTTGAGATACCAACAACGGTAGGTTTCTTGTTGATAAACCAATCAAGAAGTGCCCATGCTAAAGCTGCTGCTGCAGCGGCGATGTGTGTTACGAGAAATGCGTTTCCTGCAAGACCATCGGCAGCCAATCCACTTCCGGCGTTGAATCCGAACCAACCGAACCAAAGCAGGGCAGCACCCATCACGACAAGAGGAACATTGTGAGGAACTGTGATATGTTGTCCATTAGGCAGTTTTCTTTTGCCTAACATAATGGCGGTTACTAAGGCAGCAATACCTGCATTGATATGAACAACAGTACCACCTGCAAAGTCAAGTGCACCCAATTTGAACAACCAACCATCGGCTGACCATACCCAGTGTGCAACAGGATTGTAAACAATGATAGCCCAGATGACAGTAAAAATCAGGAATCCTTTGAATTTAATACGCTCTGCAAATGCTCCAATGATCAAAGCCGGAGTTATTACAGCAAACATACATTGAAACAGGATAAATACGATATGTGGAATTCTTTCTGTTGCCTGTGAGATATAATAAGGGCTTACCTCGTTGATACTGATTCCTTTCAGAAACGCCCAGTCGAAACCACCGATATAAGGAGCCAGAGCTCCCGTTGAAGAACCAAATGCATTGCTATATCCGAATGCTACCCATTCGAGGCTAATAACTGCCATAATGATAAAACACTGCATCAATACGTTCAAAATATTCTTACTGCGGACCAAACCACCATAGAAAAGTGCCAGTCCGGGAATGGTCATCAACATGACAAGTGCAGTTGCTACAATCATCCATGCTGTATTTCCTGCACTGATAAAAGGTGCTGGGGTCGCGGCGGCGGCAGGTGCAGCGGCAGTTGCAGCAATCTGAGCAAAAGAAACAAGTGGTAAAACCATTGATAATCCAATCGGTAAACCTATATATTTAAAATATTTTTTAATCATGGCTCTAAGTTTTTAATTATTTTTTATCGTATAATGATTCATCTCCACTATCACCTGTCCTGATCCTGATGGACTGCTCGATTGGGGTCACAAAGATTCGCCCGTCACCACTTTCACCTGTATAGGCACCTTTCAGGATTGCATTGATTGATTTCTCAACATTGATGTCGCGAACGACAAAGGAGATAAAAACGCGGTCGATTGTATTCACATCATAGGCAACACCCCTGAATATCAATCCCTGTTTTGCTGTTCCCTGGCCTTTAACTTCCCACCAGGAGAGGAAATCGATGTCTGCTTCATGTAAAGCTTTTCTTACGATTTCGAATTTTGATTTACGAACAATGGCTTCAATTTTTTTCATGACTAATATATATTAAATGATTTATAATGAAATACCTACAACATAGAAAATCTGTTCCTTGTTCGGGTTGACAATAATGGAACCTGTCAAAGGAATTGAAAAGCTTTCGCTGATTTTGATTGTTTTGGTTGTAGAAAGGCCAATATTACATACCTGAAAGGAAGCATCTTTGGTGTACCATCCATCGCCTGCCCCTGCAAATAGTTTAACTGTTGAAAACTGGTAAGCGGCCTCAAAATATTTATCGTCACCTACCGCCCCGGATGCGGAATTAAATACATAGTTTCCGCTTAAGCTGAATTTGCCAACTGCATATCCAACATTTGCTTCAAAGGCATGGACTTTATCAGCGAATAGCATGGAGGAATTGTAATGGTAATCGGTTAATCCCAATGATAAACCTGATTTGAACGAGTAAAGGGCAAAAAGGTCAACCTCCTGTGGTGCGCCAGTTGTCAAATCACCCGAGCCCCATGCACCTATAGAGAAACCACCATCTACATACTTAATTGTTGGCTGGATACTGAAATTCCCGGCCTGTGATCCCCTCCAGATATAACTGCTTACCACATCTGCTCCGGCTGTCCATCCACCTTTTGAATCTTGCGCCTTACTTGTGTAGGTTGTTGCTAAAAGCAACCCAATAACCAATAAAAGAGAAATTTTTTTCATGATGATCTTTTTTAATTTAAACAATAATATCGGTATTCAGAACTTTGTATTTTAACTTTAAAATTCAAAACAAAAACAAATAAATTTATTAATACCCCTAATAAATTTATTAATATGGCTCAAAAGTATATTAATATTTTAATATACCCCCTAAAATATTGGATCAATGGTTCAAAATAACATTAAATTAACAATAAACCACTAAAATATGCCTGTTTATCATTAAAATGCTCGAAAAATGACAATAAGTTGAAAATATTTTAATAAAATATCAAAAAGACAAAATATCATTTGATTAATGTATTATTGACAAAATATGTATGAAATAGATGACATTATGAATTATTTATTATTTTGTTTCATTGATGGAGAATGATCAGAAATAAAAGCCATTTTTACCATTGAAACAATCATTTTAAAAAATAAAGCTTACATTTGAAAAAAGCATTCGACAATGAAAAAGCACATCCGGAAACTGTTTTGGTTTGGTATTCCTTTATTGATATTGATCTTTGTCTGGTGGAGATGGGACAACTGGTTCAGTAATGAACCGGAACCACTATATACTTCGTCACCGATTCCTGACAGGGTTCTTCTCTCATGGTCTGCCGACCCAACCAATTCACGTGATGTCACCTGGCAAGGGGATACACTAACAAATGAGGGATTTCTGCAGATTTTAGGTGAATCATCACCTGCCGATACAATACTGTATAAGTCATCACCCAAAATCATAAGAACTTCGGGTGGTGCTGCCTCTTATTTTAAAGTGGCAATTACAAAACTATCATCAGGCCAGACTTATCGTTATCGGGTCGCAAATGGGGCCAACTGGTCCGATTGGTTTACCTTTAAAATTGAAAACCCTATAAATGGTGCTTACTCCTTTATATATATAGGCGATGTTCAGGATTCGGTGAACGGCGTTTCCGGCGAATTGTTTCACCGTGCTTATGCAGATCAACCAAACGCGGCTTTTATGATGTTTATAGGCGATATGATCGAACGGCCGCACGATGCCTATTGGGGTGTATGGTTCAAGTCTGGCGGGACAATATTTCAAACCCTTCCGATTATTGCAACTCCCGGCAATCATGAATATTATAAAGGATTGATCCAAACATTGGATGAGAGGTGGATGGCTCACTTCCCGTTCCCACAGAACGGCCCCCCGAATTTTTTGGGCCGTACATGTTATTGGGACTATCAAAATACCCGGTTCATTAGCATTGACAGCAATGGAATCCAAACTATTCCGTCTGCGCTCGAACATCGCAATTGGCTCAGATCTGTGCTTGAAAATACCCATCAAAGATGGATTGTTGTAATGATGCACCATCCTCTCTATTCTACAAGCCGTGGCCGCGATTATTTTTACTTCAGGTGGTTGTTTAAATCTTTATTTGATCAATATAAGGTGGATCTTGTGCTTCAGGGACACGATCATGCCTATGGGAGGTTGGCCCATATTGAGAATACTGAGAACAAGGAGAAACAAGGCCCCGTGTACGTGGTTACCCATGCAAGCCCCAAATTGTATGATGTTGGTTTTTCCCCAAAAATGGACAAACTTGCAACAAATACCCAAATGTACCAGTTGCTCGATGTGTCAACCGATTCAATCAGATGCAAGATTTTTACTTCCGATGGTACCTATTTTGATGGATTTACGATCAGTAAAAATAGTTCGGGAGACAAGTCAGTAACAGAACACGCCCCCTTAAACAGTGATATATTTCTTCAGCCAACTAAAAGCTTTATCAGGAAAAGTTCAGGAAAAGAGCTCGAAAAATACAATAAGGACATGCTGGAATGGGAAAAAAGTAAATTAAAGTAGGGTTCATCAGTAGAATGTCGTATTTTTGCCGATTCATCTGTAATTAGGAATACATGAAACTTTGGGACAAAGGTGCAGCGATCAATCAACTCATCGAGGCTTTTACAATTGGCCGCGACACGGAAATGGACTTATTTTTAGCGGAATTTGATGTGCTCGGCTCTTTGGCTCATATTAAAATGCTCGAATCTATAGGGTTACTTTCAGCTCCTGAACTTGAGTCGCTTACAATTGCCTTGCGTGAGATATATCATGAAATCAAGGCCGATAAATTTCAGATCGAAAGCGGGAGCGAAGATGTTCATTCCCAGGTGGAACTGATACTTACAAGAAAATTGGGAGATGTGGGAAAAAAGATCCACAGCGGACGCTCCAGAAATGATCAGGTGCTGCTTGATTTAAAGTTGTTTACGAGAAGCGAGATTAAAATTGTTGTCGATCAGGCAGTTGATCTTTTTGAGGTTCTGGTTGCGCAAAGTGAAAAATACAAAGATGTCTTAATGCCGGGTTATACCCATTTACAGGTTGCCATGCCTTCATCGTTTGGTTTGTGGTTTGGCGCATATTCCGAAAGCCTGATCGATGATCTGATTTTATTGCAAGCCGCTTATCGGTTAGCCGATCAAAACCCACTTGGATCGGCCGCAGGTTATGGTTCCTCATTTCCACTTAACCGTCAAATGACAACTGATTTATTAGGCTTTGAATCAATGAACTACAATGTTGTTTATGCGCAGATGGGACGTGGAAAAGTCGAAAAAAGTGTGGCTTTTGCACTAGCATCCATTGCAGGGACTTTGTCGAAGTTGGCTTATGATGTTTGCCTTTTCATGAGCCAGAATTTTAATTTCGTTACCCTGCCCGATGAACTCACTACCGGTTCAAGTATCATGCCCCACAAAAAAAATCCTGACGTGTTCGAACTTCTTCGTTCCCATTGCAACCATATCCAATCGGTTCCGAATCAGATATTGTTGATGACGAACAATCTTCCAAGCGGCTATTTTCGTGATTTACAATTGATTAAAGAAATATACCTTCCTGTTTTTGCCGAGCTGAAAAGTTGTCTTACAATTGCTTCGTTTGCAATCAGCAACATGAAGGTGAACAACAAAATAATGGAAGATCCACGTTACGATTATATTTACAGCGTGGAGGAGGTAAACAAAAGGGTTTTAGCAGGTGTTCCATTCCGTGAAGCTTATCGTCAGGTTGGTGTGGAAATCAATAATGGTCATTTTCAACCTTATAAAAATATTCACCACACACACGAAGGAAGTATCGGGAATCTTTGCCTGAGTGAAGTAAAAGAAAAGATGAACAAAGTCCTCAATGGTTTCAACTTTGCCAGATCCGAAAAAGCTTTCACACAGCTTCTTTCCGATGAAGAATAAGAAATTAAAACGGGTTTAAGGTTACTTTAATCAGGTTATTATTTTTCTTTAAAATGATCAAAATATTGTCATATTGTCGGAATAACCTTATTATTTATGCCGTATTGATATTTAATAATTTTTTAATATTTACCATTATTCAATTGAATATCAGAATATTAAATTGAATAATTTTTACATTCATAATCTGGCCAATTGATTTTCTTTAGTTATGTAACGTTTTAGATTTGTTTTTTAAAGTGAAAACACTACTTTTGATTTTAAATTTTAAGTAATAGTTCATATTTTCTTTCATATTGTTACTGATTATTGATTATTGATTGAGCTTTTACTATTAGATTATCCCAAATGCTTTCAATCTGATTTCAGTTGGAAGGTTTTGTTAATTTTATATAGCATGGAACAGAAAAGATTTCCAAAAATTCAGGGGTTATACGATCCCTCCAATGAACACGACGCATGTGGGATCGGTTTTGTGGCCCACATCAAAGGCCAGAAATCACACGACATCATCCAACGTGGATTGACTGTCTTATTGAATATGGACCACCGGGGGGCCACAAGCTCTGACAACAAAACCGGAGATGGTGCGGGTATCCTTATGCAAATTCCTCATGATTTTTATATTTCATTGAAAATCAATGTTCCTGAAAGAGGTAAATATGGGACTGGTTTGGTTTTTTTGCCAGTCGGTGACGAAGAAGCAGCTTATTGTATTGAGGTGCTTAATCGTTTTGTTGAAGCTGAAGGTCTCCAGATCATCCAATGGCGCAATGTTCCTGTTGACAGTTCTGTAATCGGAGAAATTGCAAAACGCTCTGAACCCCGAATCCGTCAGATCTTTGTAAAGGGAAATTACGAGCAGGATATCCTTGAACGTAAACTTTACCTTGCCCGTAAGCAGGCAGAAAGAACTGTTAGGGGATCTCAACTCGGCGAAAAGGACGCCTTTTATTTACCGAGCTTTTCGAGCAAAGTCCTGATATATAAAGGAATGTTCACCCCAGGTCAATTAAGGGACTACTTTAAGGACCTTACCAACCCTGCCATGACAAGTGCCATCGCCCTTGTACATTCACGGTTTAGTACCAATACATTCCCAACCTGGGATCTTGCCCAGCCTTTCCGGATGATTGCCCACAATGGTGAAATCAATACGATTAAAGGTAACCGCCAGTGGATGCATGCTCGTGAATCTTTGCTTGAATCTGATTTGTTTGGAGAAGACCTTGATAAGCTTTTCCCAATTATTGAACCCGGAAAGTCAGATTCCTCTTCATTCGACAATACCCTGGAATTCCTCCATATGACAGGAAGGAGCATGCCCCACTCATTGTGCATGTTGATCCCGGAATCGTTCAACGAGAAAAATCCTATTCCTGAGAGCCTTAAAGCTTTTTATGAATACCACTCCACTTTGATGGAACCATGGGATGGACCGGCTTCAATGGTTTTCTCCGATGGCAGGTACATCGGTGGCACCCTTGACAGGAGCGGATTACGCCCTTCAAGGTATGTGATAACCAATCATGATATGATCGTTATGGGTTCCGAAGTGGGGGTTCAGGTTTTTCCGGCCAACGAAATCAAGGAAAAAGGGCGTTTAAGACCTGGAAAATTATTGCTTGTTGATACCCAATTAGGAATCATTATCCCAGACCAGGAAGTCAAAGCGGAGTTAAGTCGTAAAAATCCATATATCAATTGGCTGAAAGAGAATCGGTTAGAGCTTGAAGCAATTAAAGTAAAACAGAGGGTCTCCTCCGGAATGGGTGATCAGTTCGCCCCCTATTCCAAAGTATTTGGATATAGCAAAGAGGAGATGATGATCATTATCAAAGAAATGGCGGAAACGGCTCAGGAACCTACAAGTTCGATGGGCAACGATACCCCTTTGGCCGTTTTTTCCGACAAACCTAAGCGTTTTTTCAGCTATTTCCGTCAGTTGTTCGCCCAGGTCACCAATCCACCAATTGACCCGATCCGTGAAGGTTTGGTGATGTCGCTCACAAATTACATCGGCTCATTGAGCAGTAATATCCTCGACGATACGCCAAAGCACTGCAAGCTGATCAAATTCGATAGCCCGATCATTACAAATACAGACCTTGGTAAGATCAAAGACCTTAAGCATGAGGCATTTAGCCATGTAACGATTCCTATGCTTTTCTCTGTAAAAGAAGGTGTCGAAGGTTTTAAAAAGGCTTTCAAGGCGATGCTCGAAAGTGCAGAGAAAGCTGTCGATGATAAAAAGAACTTTATTATCCTTACCGACCGCAATGTTTCTGAGGACATGGTACCTATCCCATCACTTCTTTCAGTTGCAGCCGTCCATCACCATCTGATCCAGAATAAAAAACGGATGCAGATCGGGATTATTGTTGAAACAGGAGAACCGCGGGAAATCATGCATTTTGCTTTACTGCTCGGATATGGAGCCAGTGTCGTGAATCCTTACCTCGCTTTTGCTGCCATTGATTATCTGGTGAAAGACGGAGAAATAAAATTGCCATATGTCGATGCACGCAAGAACTATATAAAAGCGATTGACAAAGGTCTTTTGAAGATTATGTCAAAAATGGGAATTTCGACACTCCGTTCCTACCATGGCTCGCAATTATTTGAAGCATTGGGCGTTAGTGATGAATTGATCAATAACTATTTCAAAGGGACACCATCCCGTATCGGTGGTGTAAGCTATGACGAGATTTTTAAAGAGGCAATGATCTTCCATGATGATGCCTACAAGAGCCCACCCAAAAAAGCCTTGTTCTCCACAGTTGGCGAATACCATTACCGAAACAATGGGGAATTCCACGCATGGAACCCTCAAAGTGTGGCATTGTTACAATGGGCTACAAAAACAAATGATTATAAGACCTATAAGAAATTCAGCAAGCTGGTTGACGAGCAAAATGCAAAACCAGCTTTCGTACGTGGTGCATTAAAATGGAAGTTGAACCCTATTCCGATTGAGGAAGTCGAGTCTGCCGATGAAATACTAAAAAGATTTGTGACAGGTGCAATGTCGTATGGATCAATTTCCAAGGAGGCTCACGAAGCACTTGCCATTGCCATGAACACAATAGGTGGTAGGAGCAATACAGGTGAAGGTGGTGAAGATGCCGGACGTTTTGGGACAGACCGGAATTCAAAAATCAAGCAGGTTGCCTCAGGCCGTTTTGGTGTGACCAATAATTACCTGATCAATGCTGTTGAGCTTCAGATAAAAATCGCGCAGGGGGCAAAACCTGGCGAAGGTGGACAATTGCCTGGTTTTAAAGTAAATAAGATTATTGCAAAATTAAGACATTCAACTCCGGGGATCACTTTGATTTCGCCTCCTCCTCATCATGATATCTATTCAATTGAAGACCTTGCTCAGTTGATCTTCGACTTAAAAAATGTGAATCCCGATGCGAAGGTTTCTGTTAAATTGGTAGCTGAATCGGGCGTGGGAACCATTGCTGCCGGAGTTGCCAAAGGATTCTCCGATATTATCATCATCAGCGGATGCGAAGGTGGTACTGGTGCATCGCCTGCAAGTTCGATCAAACATGCGGGTTTGCCTGCTGAATTCGGGATCGCCGAAACGCAACAGACCCTTGTGATGAACAACTTAAGGGGGCGTGTAAAACTTCAGGTTGACGGTCAATTGAAAACGGGCCGCGATGTGGTGATCATGGGGATGCTGGGAGCAGAAGAATTTGGTTTTGCGACAGGAGCCCTGATTTCTCTTGGCTGCATCATGATGCGCAAATGTCACCTCAATACATGTCCGGCAGGAGTTGCAACCCAAAATAAGAACTTAAGAAAGAGGTTCTTAGGCCGTTCTGAATATGTAATCAACTATTTTAAATTCATATCCGAAGAGATTCGGGAATACATGGCCGAAATTGGCGTACGCAAATTCGATGATCTTGTTGGTAGGGTTGACTGGCTGGAGCAAAACGATGATGTGAAAAATTGGAAAATGAAAAACGTAGATTTTTCCAAATTCCTTCACTTTCCTGAGGAAGCCCAGATCTATCCAATCCGAAATACCCATCCAAATACGAAGAATCTGGATGATGTGATTGATAAGACTTTGATCCGCGAAGCCAACAAGGCCATCAAGAGTGGTGAAAAAGTGTGGCTTGCCTACGAAATAAACAATGTAATGCGCACTGTAGGAGCGATGCTTTCAGGTAAGATTTCCAAACGTTACGGTGAAGATGGATTGCCAAAAGATACAATTAACTGTACCTTTAAGGGAACTGCTGGACAGAGTTTTGGTGCCTTTCTTGTGAAAGGGGTTTCGTTCAGGCTTGAAGGCGATTCAAACGACTACCTTGGAAAAGGGCTTTCAGGGGGAAAAATAATTGTTGTCCCACCGGTTGGCACAACATTCCAACCCGAAAAAAATATAATAGTTGGAAATACAACCCTTTATGGTGCTACAAGTGGTGAGGTTTTTATACAGGGAGTTGCCGGCGAGCGTTTCTGTGTAAGAAACTCGGGTGCTAAAGCTGTTGTTGAAGGAACAGGCGACCACTGTTGTGAGTACATGACCGGCGGACGTACCGTAGTCCTTGGAACCACGGGACGCAATTTTGCAGCAGGTATGAGCGGTGGTATTGCTTACGTACTAGATGATAACGGCAATTTCGAATATTTCTGCAACAAAGGGCTCGTAGAACTGGGACCGGTTGAGGATAAGGCGGATATTATGGAATTGCAGGATATGATCGGGAAACACCTTCTTTATACACAAAGTCCGCTGGCCGGAAAAGTGCTGACCAATTGGGAAGAATACCTCCCCAAATTTGTGAAGGTTATTCCGTTGGAGTACAAGAAAGTGTTGAACGAGATGAAATTAAAAGAGGTGAAACGGAAACTTGAACTTGCCGAAGATGCACCCGACAGAAGGGAGTAATACAAAGGAGTGAGCAAACGTTGAACACAAACAAAGATTAAAGTTTCAAAAAATGGGAAATCCAAAAGGTTTTATCGAAATAGGACGTAAAGAAGGTGGTTACCGTCCGCTGAACGAACGGATATTTGATTACGGAGAAGTTGAACAAACGCTTAACGAAAATGACCGTAAAGCTCAGGCTTCGCGTTGCATGGATTGCGGCATACCTTTTTGCCATAGTTCGTGCCCTGTAGAAAGCAACATTCCTGAATGGCAGGATGCGGTTTACAGGAACAAATGGGGCGAAGCTTATGACTTGCTCAATGCCACCAACAGCTTCCCTGAGTTTACGGGACGGGTTTGTCCAGCCCCATGCGAGAAGTCATGTGTATTAGCCATTCATGCTGAAGCGGTGACTATCCGTGAAAACGAATGTGCGATTGTTGAAAAGGCGTTCGATTCAGGCTATGTTGTCCCTCAGGTTCCATTAAAAAGGACAGGGAAAAAAGTTGCAGTGATTGGTTCCGGTCCAGCCGGTTTATCTGCTGCTGACCTGTTAAATCAGGCAGGTCATACAGTTACAGTTTTTGAACAGGACGATAAAGTCGGTGGCCTGCTCCGGTACGGGATCCCCGATTTTAAATTGAGCAAAACAGCGATCGACAGAAGAATCCATCTGTTTGAACAAGAGGGGATTACATTCAAGGTTAATACCAAAGTCGGACAGGATTATCCTGCTGATAAATTGGTCAACGATTTTGATGCCATATGTCTGGCTTGTGGCGCAATGGACCCACGTGATTTACCTGCCGATGGAAGAGATTTGAAAGGGATTCATTTTGCAATGGATTTTCTCAAACAGCAAAATAAAACAGTTAACGGAGAACACATTGCAGACGCAAAACGGATCTCAGCCAAGGATAAAAAAGTACTTGTAATTGGTGGTGGTGACACAGGTTCTGACTGCGTTGGAACTTCAATCCGACAGAAAGCTGTTTCTGTAACGCAGATCGAGATTCTTGCGAAACCGTTGGAAAAACGGACCGAAGACAACCCATGGCCTTTCTGGCCGAATACGCTCAGGACTTCCAGTTCCCATCTCGAAGGTTGCACCAGAAGGTGGAGTCTTGCGACCAAGAGGTTTATTGGCAAAAATGGGCACCTTACAGGAGTTGAGGTTGTGCAGGTTGAATGGGTTTTTGAAAATGGCCGGATGAACATGAAGGAGCTGCCCGGAACAATTGAAGTTATTGAAGCTGATCTTGTGCTTTTATCTATGGGCTTTCTTTCACCAATCCATGCCGGATTGCTTGATAGTTTGGGTGTGGAGTACGACCCGCGCGGTAACGTGAAGTCTGTTGACAACTCAACCAACCTTGATAAGATCTTTGTGGCTGGTGATGTTACAAGGGGTGCAAGCCTGGTTGTTTGGGCGATCCGCTCAGGCCGTGATGCCGCCAAAAAGATCAATGAATATGTTATGAAATAGATCGTTAGAATATTTTTAGTTAGAAATAAAACAAAAAGGCCGGTCGGATGACCGGTCTTTTTATTTCTATTACATTTTTTTGTGTGAAATGATTCCGTATTATGATCGCACCAAAATGGAATTTATTAATAGACAACATAATCGTAAAAACCCTGATAAGGGTTGAACATGAATAGCCTTGGGTAAACGGTTCCCGAACAAAAACCTATGTCAATGCTCAGAAGATATTCGGACCGTGCAACCCAGGGAAAGAGGTCAAAGCCCGAGACCGTCCGCGATCAAAAGTCCAGAAAAGAGTAAATTTTCTTTCGGACGGAAATGATAATGCTTCAAAAATGAATAATTGAGAAGTCGGGTTACCAACTGGCTGATTTAAATTTCTGGAAATAAGGTAAATAAGGTTTGGGTTGTAGGTTGACCCATAGCTACTAAGGTTGGAAAAACAAAAATAAGGTTTTTGAGACGCACAAAAACTTTATTTTCCCAACCTGCCGCGTAATCGGAAAATTCGGAAGTAGATCAACCAATCCTTGTGCCACCAACGCATTGGTCGAATATAGTTTGCTTACCTTAATTTTTCAATTTCGATAATTGTTAAACCTGTCGTACCAATCGTCCCAAAAATTGAAGGCCGATCATCCGACCGGCCTTCAATTTTTAAATCTGCACGAAGAAATCTTCTTTGCTAAACCTTACTTTAGGATATTGCTGATATTTATCCGCTTCCGAACGGTAACCTACTGCCAGGACAACCTTGGATTTCAACCCCAATTTGTCTAGCTCCAAAATCCTGTCATAGTCTTCAGGACTGAATCCTTCCATCGGACAGGAGTCAATGCCCAAAATTGCAGAGGATACAAGCCCAAAACCAAGGGCGATGTAAGCTTGTTTGCTGGCCCAGTTCTCAAGTTGTTCAGGTGTCCTGCTTCCAACAGTCCCATTCATCATATTTTGGTATTCCGACAAAGCCTCTTTTGGCGCATTACGGGTCTCAGCTACCAGATTAATGAATTGATCGACGGTATCGGTGGTAATTGTTGATTTGACCGCAAAAACAAGCAGTGCAGAACTGTCGGTGATTTGTGGCTGACCCCACGAAGCCTTGCGGAGTTCTGCCCTGATTTCAGGATTTGTGACAACCAAAACCTTATAGGGCTGCAATCCAAACGATGATGCAGAAAGCCTGATTGCTTCTAGTAATTTTTCAAGTCCTTCTTCCGATACTTGTTTTGTAGTATCGAAAACCTTGGTTGCGTAACGCGTATTCAATGATGATAAAAGATCCATTCTTATAAATTTTAATAAACAATACAAATACTACAATTTAACAGGACTTTAGTTTACATCAGGACCTAAAAAATGATCGGAATATTTCAAGAAAAGTTTATAATACAGGTCTTCAACTCTTGCAAATGCTTCCCTTACTGTTAGTTGACCATTTCTTTCAAGCAGATAGTTTGCATCGAAACAATGAACATTTGCCATTTCTTTTATTTCCGATTGTTTGAGCAATGCGTATAAATTTCTTGTCCGTCCTTCGTTGTAAAAAGGCAGGCTGCAAATTGCAATAAATTTCTTTTGATGATCTTTTAAAAACTCCAGAACACTGCTGATCAAACCCGTTCCGGCTGTGCCGCCAAGACCTGTCAGGATAATATAATTATCATCTTGAATCAACAGGTTTTTCATTTCCTGGGTTAACCCAATGGGTTTTCTGTAATTCACGCCGTTCATTTTGAAATCCGATGGTGTTTCAAAGTAAATGTGGTTTGTAGTTGGAGAAAGATGGGATACATAATTTCCTGTGATACAGGTATATGAACCTTTTATCCCTTTCTTTTGCAAACAGTTGGCCGCATTTGTCCCACCCTGACCAAGGCCAATAAAATGCAATTTACTGGTTATCTTGTTTTCCCTTGCCGAAAGTTCCGGCATTAAAGCAATTGCCCCAAATGCAGCCAATCCTCTGATCATATCCCGTCGTTCCATTTTGAAGTGTTTTAATTTTTTCCAAAAGTAATGTTGGAGTCGGCCAAAATACGGCGTAGGATAAATTAAACTTCATACTTTTTGGATAATTTTTATTGACTATATTTGTAGAAAGAAAATCAACGTATGAAAATACCTCATCCAATACCCTATCAAGGAAGCAAAAGAAACCTTGCAAGTGAGATTTTACGATTTTTCCCTGCGAATATTGAGCGGTTAATTGAACCTTTTGCTGGTTCAGCAGCGATATCGATAGCGTCTGCCTTTTATTTCAAAGCTGATCAATTCATTATCAATGACATAAATGAACCAATGATTAATTTGTGGCGTGAGATGGTCAATGATCCACAAAAGATAATCAGGGATTACCACCATATTTGGAATGGACAGCTCGATAACGAAGAATCTTTTTATTATGAGATACGTGAAAAGTTCAATCAATCAAAAGAACCTCGTTATTTGCTTTTTTTACTTGCAAAGTGTGTAAAAGCTGCCGTTCGATACAACGCCGATGGAAATTTCAACCAAAGCCCCGATAAGCGCAGAAGTGGTCGGACGCCTGAGAATATGCGATATGATATTATGAACGTATCTAATCTGTTGAAAGGAAAAGTGACGTTTTATTCCCAGGATTATGAGCAACTGCTTGACATGGCAACTGAAAGAGATTTGGTTTATATGGATCCACCTTACCAAGGTACTGCAAAGAACGGTGGATTCAGGTATTTGGAAAACCTCAATCATAATGACTTTTTGATTTCACTTTCTAAATTGAACCGGCGCAATGTTCCATTTATTTTAAGCTATGATGGACGTACCGACAATAAGACTTACGGAGAGGAACTTCCAAAGGAGTTAAAACTTCACAAAATTGAAATTGATGCCGGTCGTTCCTCCATTGCAACATTGCATAGTCGGAATGAACGTACATTTGAAGCTGTTTACATTTCGGACAACCTAGCTTCGATTTCACATATCAATAAAAGGATTGAAACTTTTTCCGTAAAACAACCTACTTTGTTTGAGAAGTAAGTTTTTTTGAACTCTTAAGGAAGGAAGCCGAAAAAGGTGAAATCGCATTGCCCGATTATGTCAAGACATTGTTTGTTAAACATTTAGAAAGAAAAAAGTAAATGAAGAGGAGAGATAATAACCACTTAGGATTTCTTCCTAGTCAAACAAGCAAAAGTACTTGTCTTGCATTTCCCAATATTTCAACAATATATCTACCTATTTCTATATTTCAAAATATCACCCCCGACCCAATCACCTCATCCTCCAAATACCAGGCAGCAAACTGACCGGAGGTAATCCCACGTTGTTCTTCGTCAAATAAGACATAAGCGCCATCGGGTTTCATGTACATTGTCGCTTTTTCGAGGGGCTGGCGGTAGCGGATACGGAACAGGAATTCGCGTTCACCGCCTTCAACCATAGCAAGGTCAGGGCGCACCCAATGAAGGTCGTCTTTGGGGATAAACAAACCTTTGCGGAACAGTCCGGGATGTTCTTTTCCTTCTCCAACATAGATAATATTGCGGACCACATCGGTAGCCAAAACAAAAAGGGGCTCTTTAAAACCGCCAATATCCAATCCCTTACGCTGACCTATCGTATAAAAATGTGCGCCATTGTGCTCGCCAATCACTTTCCCGTTCCAGGGCTTATAAGGAAAAGCAGAACATAGCCTGGTGAAATTCTCAGGCAATACAGGCACTTCCTTCCTTTTCGTCATAAATGAAGCAGGTATTTCGATCACGTTTCCTTTCTTTGCCGCAAGCTGTTGTTGTAGAAATACCGGAAGGTCAACCTTTCCGACAAAGCAAATCCCTTGTGAATCTTTTCGTTCGGCTGTGATCAACCCTTGCTGACGGGCAATCTCGCGTACCTCTGGTTTAAGCAAATGCCCCACTGGAAACAAGGCTTTCGAAAGCTGTTGCTGGTTCAACTGACAGAGAAAATAGCTCTGGTCCTTGTTGGGATCGGTACCTGCCAATAACCGGTAGTAATACTTCCCATCAATTTCTACGGATTCCCTTCGGCAATAATGGCCGGTTGCCACATATTTTGCCCCGAGTTCCATTGCCTTGTCCATAAACAGGTCGAACTTGATCTCGCGGTTGCAAAGTACGTCGGGGTTAGGTGTGCGTCCTTTTTCATATTCGGAGAACATATAATCGACAACCCGTTTTCTGTAAAAATCGGAAAGGTCAACCACATGAAATGGAATGTTTAACTTTCTGGCAATCATTTCAGCAAAGGTCACATCGTCTTCCCAGGTACAACCTGCTGTCAAGGTGCCAGTGTTTTCTTTCCAGTTGATCATAAACACACCAATCACATCAAACCCTTGTTCTTTAAGGAGATAGGCAGCCACACTCGAATCGACACCGCCAGAAAGGCCAATTACAACTTTCTTTTTTTCCATACGCGTGCAAAGTTACCGATTTTGGGGCAAAGAGGGGGACTGTGTTGAGATTTTATGGAAGATTTTAAGAAAGGCGGCTGGCGGCTGGAAACTGGCGGCTGGCAATCTTCAAAGTTTAATTGATATTTAGGATTTTATATGCATTTAGTGATAGCTTCACTTCGAGGTTAAAAATGAAAAAATAAGGTTTGATACTCCTTCAAACCATATTTCACATTCTTTTTCACTAAGAAAATCCGAATTATGATTTAGTGTCCGGGTGACTGTTGATGCGGAGTATAGTCACCGGCAAACCGCATCCTAAAAATGCTTTTCCTGTCAGGGTGATTGTTGATGCGGGAAATAGTCACCCGGACACTACTTCCTAAAGTTTGTTTAACCTTTGGATTGCGAATTGCCAGCAGCCAGTCACTAGCCGCCAGCCAAACTTCAAGGAAATTGAGCAAATTCATACCCAAATCTGTTCCTCCCGTCCAGCAAAAAAAGTTAACTTTGCCCTATGTTAAAGCGATTATCCGATTTTTTCAACAATATCGACCGGAAAGACTACCGGCCTATCTTTGGGGGGCTTGAGATTCTCAAGTACCTGGGGCCCGGCTTGCTTGTAACAGTTGGTTTTATCGATCCCGGAAACTGGGCCTCCAACCTGGGAGCATGTGCACAATTCGGCTATACACTTCTTTGGATGGTCACTTTATCAACCATTATGCTGATCCTGCTACAGCACAACGTTGCCCACCTTGGGATTGCTACCGGACTTTGCCTTTCGGAGGCTGCCACCAAATACATGAAACCCGGCTATTCAAAAACCGTTTTGATCACAGCAATTATCGCTTCGATCTCCACTTCACTTGCCGAAATTTTGGGTGGTGCCATTGCACTTCAAATGCTGTTCGACATTCCTATCCGTGCCGGTGCAGTAATGGTCGTTATTTTTGTACTTATAATGCTGTTTACCAATGGTTACCAGATGATCGAAAAATGGATCATTGCTTTTGTCTCGGTGATCGGGCTTTCGTTTTTGTATGAACTTTCTCTTGTAAATATAGATTGGAACCATGCAATCCATTCATGGGTAACTCCCAGCTTCCCACATGGATCTATGTTGATAATAATGAGTGTGTTAGGGGCGGTTGTTATGCCGCATAACCTTTTTCTTCATTCAGAAGTTATTCAGAGCCGGCAATGGAACCTTCAGGATGAGAAAACAATCAAGAAAAGGCTTACTTACGAATTCCTTGATACACTTATCTCTATGTTGATTGGATGGGCAATCAACAGTGCAATGATTTTACTGGCAGCAGCCACATTTTATCAAGCCGGAACTGTAGTTGGTGAATTGCAACAGGCGAAGAACCTCCTTACCCCATTGTTGGGTATCCATGCAGGTTTTGTTTTTGCCGTCGCACTCCTTTTTTCAGGAATCGCTTCGACCATCACATCTGGTATGGCGGCTGGTTCGATTTTTTCGGGTATGTTCAGCGAGCCCTACGATATCAAAGACAACCACTCCAGGCTGGGAATTACGATCTCGTTTATTGTTGCACTTCTGCTGATCTTTGTGATTTCAAATCCATACAAAGGGTTGATCTATTCACAGATGTTGTTGAGCATCCAACTTCCGATCACTATTTTTGTTCAGGTCTGGCTCACTTCTTCCGAAAAAGTGATGGGAAAATACAAGAACAGTAAACGCCACGCATTTGCACTTTATTTGGTTGGGGCTATCGTAACCCTATTAAATATTGCGCTCTTCATCAGTTTTATATATTAACTTTTTAATCATAATTTTAATATGCCGGTTTTAAAGAAACATCAGGATCCGATTGGGCAGGCGGTTTGGGACTATCAGAACGGGATATTTGGCGAGTCTATCCTTGTGAAAATGAATATTGCCGAGGATGAAGAGCTTTCACCTTCTTATTTTTTCAGGACTTTTGAGCAGATGCCCATCCAGGAGCAGGAAGCACTTAAACGTTGTTCCGGCAAGATCCTTGATGTGGGAGCCGGGGCAGGTGTCCATTCCATATGGCTTCAGGAACAAGGGTTTGATGTCGATTCACTCGATATTTCGCCATTGTCGTGCGAAACCATGGTTAAAAGAGGGATTAAAAATGTGCTGCTTAAAGATGTTTACACCTTGAAGGAAGCGAAATATGACACCATTTTATTGCTGATGAATGGGGCAGGGGTTGCCCAGACCCTTGCCGGGCTTGAGACCTTGTTGCTGCATCTGAAAACCTTATTAAATCCTGGCGGCAAAATTCTAGCCGACTCTACTGATTTGTTGTATTTATATACTGACGAAAATGGTGAGACCTGGATAGATATCGCTACTGATACCTATTATGGCGAGATGGAATACAGGTTGAGCTATAAGGGGATTAAAGGAAAGCCGTTCCCCTGGTTATTTGTCGATCCCCATACTTTTGCCGATTTCGCCAGATTATGTGGATATACAGTCAGGGAAATCGTTGCCGGTGCCCATTATGATTACATGGTGGAGATTGTAGCGGAATAATTAACTGGCGGCTGGCAACTGGCAACTGGCAACTGGCAACTAGCAACTAGCAACTAGCAACTAGCAACCGGCAACTAGCAACCGGCAACTAGCAACTAGCAACTAGCAACTGGCTTCTAGCGACTGGCTTCTAGCGACTGGCTTATAGCAACTGGCTTATAGCAACCCTTCAAATTTGATCGGTGTTGTATTTCTATATATTTCTCTGTATTTCTATTCTTTTCTATTTCAAAGCCAATATCTTAAATTCTGTTCTTCTGTTCCTGGCTTTTCCTTCTTCTGTTGAATTGTCAGCTATAGGTTTAGAAAATCCATAACCTTTACTTTTTAACCGCGATGATACGATTCCACTATCGACCAGATATTTAACAACGGCATCTGCACGTTTCGCCGAGAGGTTCAGGTTGTAACTTTCTGATCCCTGATTGTCAGTATGGCCACCAATTTCGACAACCAATTTGGGGTTCTTTTTCATAAAGTCAACAATATCAAGAAGTTGTTCGGTTGATTCTGATTTTAGACGAAAGGAATCGGTTTCGAAAAAGATATTTTTCAAAATTGTTGTTGTTCCGATGGCGATGGGTTCAAGCTTTATGTTTAGGTTTAACGGTTGTTGCCTACTATTCTCAGCCAATAAATTAAAATTCTCAGAATGGAACAGGTAGCCTTCCTTTCCGATGCTTAATCCATAATTTCGCCTTGAAGGAAGGCAAAAAAGGAATTCGCCATCGTTTTCGAATGGATAAAGATGCTGAACCAATTGGTTGGAAACCAAATCATTCAAACCAATTTCAGCAAGAACAACACGCCCGGTAATTTTGTCGGATACAAAACCTTTTACCCAGGATACCAGTTCAGGCCTATCCTGTTCGGGAAGTGAAAAAGTAAAAATATCGCGCCCCCCAAAACCTGATTGATTTGAGGTAAACCAGGCTTTTTTTCCTGAAACTTCCACAACAAGGCCTTCCTCGTTCTTTGAAGTATTGATTGGATATCCTAAATTCCTAGGAATACCTGATTTGATTGAGTCAACCTGTACAACAAAAAGATCCTTACCACCCATTCCCGGCCAATAATCAGAAGCAAAATAGAGTGTTTTTCCGTCTGCATGAATAAATGGCGAGTTATCGTTCCCTGGTGTATTCAGCGATTCCATATTGACGACCTTCCCATAAACCGGAAAACCATCCTTAGTTATAGCGATCTGTTCGGCCCTCCAGATATCCATTTGCCCTTTACCCCCTTTACGGTTACTTGTAAAATAGAGCCACCGGCCATCTGCGGATATGGAAGGCTGAGATTCCCAGAAAGTTGAATTGACAGGGCTCCCAAGATTAACAGGTTCGGACCAAATTCCTTTTTTCTTAACCGACATATAGATATCGCAACTGCCTAATCCATCTCCTCGGCTGCAACCTGTAAAAAAAAGGAGTCTTCCGTCAGGCGAGATGCACTGGGCTCCTTCATTGTCATCTGTGTTGATTGGTGGCCCTAATGGTTTTGCCTTTTGCCAACTGTTGGAGTCTGTTCTTGATAAATAGAAATCTTCTTGTGGCATGAATATTTTCTTTCCGGTACTGTCATTTTTGATCAATCGTGTAAAGATAAGTGCATTGGATTCACCGTTGAGGCTGGGCCAATATTCCTCAGCAGGTGTATTAATGGCAGGACCCGCGTTTTCAGGTTGAAAGGGAACAGGGGTTTTAATTGCCTTTACCGCAAAACGGCACGATTCGAGCAATTGGTTTTCATCCGCCGTAAGTGGTTTCTTCAACCGGTTAAACTGTTCGATATTTTTCAGGGCTTCCTCATATTCTGCATCCGTAAAAAGGATCTCAGCTATGTATTTGTAACCCCTCGGAAATCTGTCAATTGCAATTTCCAATCCCTTGATCAGGAAATCTTTCTCCTGGGTTCGCTGTCCTGTTCCATGATAAATATCGGCCAGTCCAAAATAGGCCAAATAATATTGGGAATCAATTTTTATTATCTGATTTAATAAAGTGATCGCTTTTAACCGGTCACCTTTGGTGGCTTGTATTTTTGCTTCACTATACAAAGCATCGGCTTTTTTTTCGGACTGACCCAGCTTTTGAGCTTTGCTGTTGTAAGTAATTATTAAACAAAGAATTACAATAATGTATTTATACATAACCATCATTTTTAATCTTTTGTAAAATTGCACAAATTATCCTGAAAGAAATATTTATGGTTCGCAAGTAAATAAAAAAAACCGCCCCTGAATAAACCGGAGCGGTATAAGAAATTTTACCGTGTTGATTAAATGCTGTTTATCGCATTTAAATCGTCGAATGCCTGTTTTAAACGAGCGATCAGTGATTCTTCACCTTTGCGCAGCCAAACACGCGGATCGTAGAATTTTTTATTTGGTTTATCGGCACCATCCGGATTCCCGATCTGTGCTTGAAGATAACCACGGTTGCCAGCCTCAAACTTGCGGATTCCTTCCCAAAATGCCCATTGTGTATCTGTATCGATGTTCATTTTGACAACTCCATAGCTGATGGCTTCCCTGATTTCAGCATGTGTAGAACCTGATCCACCATGGAAAACAAAGTTGACAGGATGCAGGTCGGCAATACCCAATTTCTCGCGGATGTATTCCTGAGAATTCTTGAGGATAACCGGCATCAATTTAACATTTCCTGGTTTATAGACACCATGAACGTTTCCAAAAGAAGCAGCAATTGTGAAATTCGGTGATACTTTGCTTAATTCTTCATAGGCAAAACAAACATCCGCTGGTTGTGTATAAAGCAAACTGTTGTCGAGGCCACTGTTATCCACTCCGTCTTCCTCTCCACCTGTGATCCCAAGTTCGATTTCAAGAGTCATACCCATCACCGACATCCTTGCGAGATAGCGTTTGCTGATTTCGATGTTCTCATCAATTGGTTCTTCCGAAAGATCGAGCATGTGAGAACTGAAAAGCGGTTTTCCGGTTTCGGCGAAATTCTTTTCACTGGCATCGAGCAAACCATCAATCCATGGAAGTAATTTTTTTGCAGCGTGGTCGGTATGAAGGATGACATGTACACCATACGCTTCAGCAAGTGTGTGGATGTGTTTTGCACCTGCAACCGCACCTAAGATGGCAGCTTGTTGACCTTCCATTTTCAATCCTTTTCCGGCATTGAATGCAGCCCCTCCGTTTGAATATTGGATCATTACTGGCGCATTGGCCAATTTTGCAGCCTCCATTACAGCATTAACTGTTGACGAACCAACTACATTTACAGCAGGGATTGCAAAACCGTTTGCTTTGGCCACTTTAAAAATATATTGCAAGTCGGCTCCGGCGACTACACCCGGCTTAACAACATCTGATATTTTATCCATAATATGAATTATTAAATAGTAATCTACAAATCTACACCATTTAAAAAGACTATTATCGGATGAATAGGTTAAGAATTAGTTAAATGAAGAATTAGTTAAATGAAACTGGCCATTAAAAGGCTTTTTGATTCGATTTTCCTGACAACAGTGTAAAATGAATGGTTGTCCCTTTTAGCTCCTCGCTCTCGATCCATATTTCCCCGCCCATTTTTTCCACGAAATCTTTGCAAAGCAACAAACCTAGTCCGGTACTTGACTCGCCCTCTGTTCCAGGTCGTCTGTTGTTAACGTTCATCTGAAAAAGGTCTTTTATCATTTGCTTATTCATTCCAATACCGGTGTCGCTCACAGTAAATTCGACAATACCATTTTCTTTTTCAATAGCCTTTATAGTTACTTTCCCCGATTTGGGAGTGAATTTAACCGCATTGGAAGAAAGGTTCCGGATAATCGATGAAAGCATGTTCTTATCTGCAAATACCTCCAAATCAGGTGATACATTCGTGGTTACTGTAATCGATTTGTTTAGGGCCGATTGTGCAAGTATTTCTGCAGTTTGGATCATGAGATCATTCAGGATAATTTTTTGAGGTTCGTATAATGTAAGACCACGTTGCATCCTTGCCCATTCAAGCAAATTTCCAAGAAGCTCAAATAGATTTGCAGCCGATTTTTTCATTGTTTTTGTCACATCCTGAACTTCTTCCTTCGTAAACAATTCGATTTCCTCGGCTAGTATTTCTGTAAGGCTTAGAAAGGAAGCCAACGGTCCGCGAACATCGTGTGCGATAATTGAAAAGAATTTGTCTTTTTCAGAATTGGTATCCCGAAGCTCCTGATTTGCAATTTGTAACTCACCGTTCTTCTCTTTCAGTTCATGGGTTTGTTCTTCTATTTTCTTTTCGAGTTCGCGGTTTTGCTTTTCCAACTCCTGCTCCCGCCATTTGATATAAATTAAAATAACCGATACAAAACTTATAACCGACAAAACATAAAACAGCCATGTTTTCCACCAGGGTGGACGGATCGTAAACGAGTAATTACATTCATTGCTCCATATCCCTTCACTGTTCACCGCTTTGACCTTAAACCGATAGTTGCCTGGCACAAGGTTACCATACGAGGCTTCTGTACGATCAGATAGTCCACTCCAATTGATGTCTTGCCCTTCCAATTGGAATTGATATTTAATTTTGAGCGTATGGCTTTGAGAAATTCCTATAAACTTAAATGTCAGGTAATTATTGTCATATGCTAAACTTAGCCCTTGGGGAACATTATACCATTTTGAAACACTATTAAACCTAAAGTTGGTAAGTTCTACTCCGTTAGCAAGAATAAAGCTAGTATCCTGTTTGTTCGTCAGATCGATCCATGGTATTTTTTCGTTAAATAATTGTATTTCTGTTAATTGCATATTTGGCGCAATGGTATCGGGCACTTCTGCAGATTTCCGGATGGCAGTTAACTTGTTAGTAGCACCGACCCAAATAATACCAGACTTATCCTCAAATATTGCAGCCATGTTACATCCGGTTCCCAGAAAGCCGTCTTCGTATGAATAGGTCTTAAAAAGGGGCATTCCTGGTATTGATGCCTTCGTTGTCAGTTTTCCTGTTTCGAGAATACTTAAATCGGAGCGTGTCCCTATCCATATATTTCCAGCTTTATCTTTATAAAGGCTATAGATAAAGTTATTTGAGAGTCCCTCTTTTTCAGAAAAATTAGTAAAGAATTTGCCATCGTAAAGCGTGATACCCCCTCCTGGGGATCCAAACCACAGATCATTATTTTGACCTTGGATGATACTTGAAATCATATTGTCTCTAAGACCTTCTTTTACAGTATAATATGTAAAACTCGCTCCATCATAACGTATAACTCCATCGCCATCTGTACCAAACCAAAGAATTCCATTTTTATCTTCAAGCATACATAAGATGTTGTTGCTGCTTAATCCCGAATTTTTAGAATAATTGGTAAAAGTTTTCCCATCGAATTTTGAAACGCCACCACTATAGGTTCCAAACCACAAATTATTGTCCCGATCTTTCAGGATACAGCGGACTGCATTATGGCAAAGCCCCTCTTTTTGCGTATAATGGAAGAAGTTCTTCCCATCGTATTGGATAACCCCTCCACCGTCTGACCCAAGCCAAAGGTTTTCATTTTTGTCAATTGCCATGCAATAGATCCGATCCTCGGAATTATCTTTATTGAGCGAATAGCCTATAAACTTTTTTCTATCATATTTGGTAACTCCTCCACCATAAGTACCAAACCACATATCCCCTTTTTTATCCTGCAGAATATTCATCACCTTATTGTTGCCCAGTCCATCGTTTTTTGTAAAGTGGGTAAAAAGCCAGCCATTGTATTTTACCAAACCTCCGTCGCGGGTTCCAAACCATAAATTGCCTTGTTTGTCAATCAGGGAGCAGCGTATATAGTTATTTGTCAAACCTTCATTTTCGGTATAACAGGTAAAATTTTTCCCATCAAATTTCACAATTCCGGCACGCGCAGTACCCAACCAAAGCGAACCACTTTTTTCTTGCATGACTGATATTATGGAATTGTCGCTAAGTCCCTGGTTAATAGTGTATTGATAAAAATATTTCCCATCGTATTTGATGATCCCTTTGTTATTTGAGCCGAACCAAAGATTCCCTTCCTTATCCTGAAGGATAGCCCCTATATCCTTACCGGCAAATCCTTCATTCACATCATAATTTTGGAAACTTTCCCCATTGAACTTTGATAATCCTTTGCCAAAAGTGCCAAACCAAATTGCGCCATCTTTATCCTGAAAAACAGAACGTATCTGATCAATGGGCAATCCTTGCTTAACGGTATAATTCGTAAACCCCTTCCCATTGTACATAGACACACCTCCTTCTGTTGCAAACCAGATATTGCCGGTATGATCCTGGACTATCCGATTCACGATATTATTGCTCAGCCCCTCTTTTTCAGTGAAACAGGTAAAATACTCGCCATCGTACCTTGTTACCCCACCACCGAAAGTTCCGAACCAAAGTGCCCCATCCCTGTCTTCTATCATACACAAGACAATATTGTTGCCCAATCCGTTTTTAGCCGTAAAATGGGTGAGATACTTTCCATCGAAACGGGTAACACCATCGTCATTGCTAAACCACAGGTTTCCGTTTCGGTCTTGTAGCAAGCATCTGATATTGTTGTACTTTAGTCCCTGAATGGTACCATAGGAAGCAAAACTTTGAGGATTGATATCTTTATTGTAGGGGTCTTTAACGGCAACGACTTGCGGAATACCAGAAAGTTTAGTTACTCCTTTTGTAATAATCTCTTTTGGAATCTGATAGCCATTTTGCCCTGGAGTACATATGATTGGTTTACCTGCCAAAACCTTAACTGGTTCGAGGGCTGGTTTTGTAAGATTTCCAACCTCTACTTCCGATGAGATAATTGCCTTCGCCAATTTGGGCAGTCCGGCATTAATAATATTTGGTTTTTCTAGGCTGTCACATAGAATAACCCTGCCATGAACCTCAACTTGTTGAATCGTAGATGGATTGGTTTCAATTTTCTTTCCAGCCTGGGAACAAGATAATAAAAGAATTACAAATAGAAACAGAAATATTTTTATATAGCTGATCATGATGGTTTTACTTATTGTAAAACGTGTATTTTGGATTGAAATGACTGTTTAAAAGGATCAAAATTAAAATAATTTCCCAAATCCTGAGGGTTCGGTAAAACAAATATATAACTTCCATTATTCTTTATCCCATATAAAGCGATAATTGAACCTCCTATTGGGTGCAGTGTCACCATCGGTACACAATGAAATTGGGTCATGAAGGTCTGAGGCATTGTCGCTCCATTTAAAATCGAATATGAATTTATTGGTAGTTAAACCAATTGCCTTTCTGGGAACCTCAATCTCCATTTCGTTTCCGCGGGTTCGGTAGTTCAAATAAGAGACGGATACCCATTTATTTTCGGAATTTGAATTGTCATATCGTAGCAAAAGTGTTTTCCCACTGTCTTTTACATTCTTATTGATCAGAAAGTCATAACCAAACCAACCGGTTTCAGGATTATTGTCGGCATCGATCAGAAGCAACATCCAATTATTGTCAGTATAGCTTGTGAGTTGATCGGTGGTTTCGGCATAAAAAAAGACGTTCACTTTGTTTACAGCGATTTTAGCGGTGATAATATCGTTTTTGCCGGACTGATTGGCATAATGCAACCCGCCATATCCGTTGTGATCCCTATGATAAGTATCGCCCCTGGTGTCGCGGAATTCATTGGTGACCATTTTCCAATCTTCAAATTCCCCATCAATTTGAATTTTTGTCAACTCTTTTTGCACAGGCTGAGGCCTGACTCCTTTATACCTTCTGATATTCTGGGCCATTTGCATGTAATAGTTATCAGTATAACCGTCCTTCATGGGCTGGATACACCTGTTGAACTCTGCATTGTATTGGTCAACAAAGAAATAGGGGCTCTTTCTGCGCATAAACTGAAAGGTCTTGCCTTCTTCGGGTTGATATTTCCCTGCAGTCCACTCGTTCCAATCGTTGATGTAAAGCATCTCCGGATCCGATTTTAAGGCTTCGTTCCAACGGTCCTGGAAGTAAATGCCATAGCCTTCCGGATTGCGAACTGTTTTACCGAGCCACGGAACATAAGCTGAATCTGCCCTATCATATTCATTAAGTGCTGGTTGACCGGTTTCCCGCCTCCACGATTTCCCGACAAGGCTGGAAGGATGTTGTGCGGGTGTCACAGCGGCTTCTTCCTTTTTACCATTGTGGACTGAAACCAAGCTATCGGGATCCATTTTTTTGACCTTTTCGTTTCCCAGGTCATAGCCAAAGCTCCAATTGTCTTCAGTTCCAACGTAACGTTTCCCTGCCCACTGGTAATAACCCCACCACATCGTCCTTAATGTGAAGAAGTTCCTAACCTCTTTTGTATAATCCTTATAAAACGGTTCTGTATAATCTGGATCGTTGTAATGTGGATGGTTAATATCGGTTTTCGCCAAAGCATCATAATGGGGATTGGGCTGTTTGACATCCTGGCCATTGGCATCAAATTTGGGGTTTCCATTGTAGAGCAGGAGTGGTTTGCCATCCCAATAAAACCATAGGTCGCTGAAACGGCTTGATTTGTAGATCCTGTCGAAGAGATCCTGGACAACGGTAATGACCTGACCATTAAACGCCCAGAAACAAAATTGTGGCACTTTGTTTCCCTCTGCTTTCATTTTGTGCATGATGTTGAAAAGCACCTCCCATTCATCCCAATACCTGACAGCATTGGTAACGTCCAAAATCAGAACATCTACCCCGGCATCGGTCAACATCGACATATCCTTTCTGATCACATACTCGTCCTGGCTAAGGAAATAACCCATTTCAGGCTCGCCCCAATGGTACGAATTTTCCTTCCACAAAGGGTGTTTAGCATCGAGCCTGGCAGTTGGATCGCTTTTCAAGACCTTTGAAACATCGGCAGAATAAGGACTTTTGAAATTGGTAAAGTGGTCCTGTGTGTGCCAGGTGATGTAAAATATACTGACGATTCTTCTTTTATCAGTTTTTAGAGGGCCAACATCTTTGAAATCGGGCATTTTTCTTCCAAGTGCATCGTTCGCTACCCATGTATCTGAATATAGGTCCCTGAACTCAGTTTTGGCAACCGAAGTGTCAGATGAAGAGCGCCCCGATGTTTTTAAGTTATTTTGTTTGACTTTAGCCCCTTTTCCGATCGCAAAAGCCGTCGGGAGAATGAACAATTGGATAACAAACATCAACAAAAATAAGACCTTAGAACCAGAATATTTTTTTTTCATAAAGGAGTTATCAATTAGTACCGTTCAATCAGAAATAAAATTCGTAACATAAACAACCAACGAGACTTCAAAGAAGGGCCAAAGCACTTTTTTTTACTCTGGCCCTAATATTTCTATCTATTTCAACCTATTTCTACCTATTTCAACATTTCTATCTATTTCAACCCATTTCTAATTTTCTAATATTTCGTACTTAATATCTGCACCGGCCCAAAAAGACCTGAAGGTTGCAATGGGCTTTCTGGTTTGTAAGGATTGACAGGACACCAGGTCGGACGCTCATCGGCAGGTAGTTTACTGTCACCGATCAACCGGTTTATCCATGTATTGACGACCTCAATTTTTAATTCGTTTTCGCCATCTTTGATGAACTTCGTGATGTCGAGAAGGTATGGTTTCGTCCAAATACCCCCAACATAGGAACCATTCAACGTCACTTTGGTCATTGCAGTAAAGCTTCCAAGGTTAATTGAAACATGTTGATCCTTATCTAATTGTACTTGGTTGAATTTACAACTATAGATGGCGGTTCCTGAAAAATATTTGATCCTTTCATCCGCATTTGTTGTCCAATCCTGTAACGTTTCGAAAATAACAGGTTGTTCCGGTCCCCTTTGTGCAGGGTTGAAAACAACATTCCACGGACCTTTCAGGTCTGCCAGTACATTTGACACCGGATAGTTGGCCTCCAGTGTACCAGACAATGGTTTTTCTGCCGGTTTACGGAATACAACAAACACACTTTCAAATGGTTCGAGTTTTAGTGGTACTTCAGTAATATCATCTTTCTGAAGAAAACCGTTCAGGTTCCTGATGTGTCCGGTTGTGGCTTCCCAAAGTTCGGGGCTCAACCCTTTAACCCTAAATCCAGGGGTGACAACTTTTGTTCCGGCAGTCTGGTTCGAGACAAAATAGATTTCGCCGTTTTTCATTGTGCGGTGGCCGTAATGAACCGAACGGTCTTCCGGTAAATTGCAATCAGGTTTACAGTTGATCAGCGCAAAAGCCTCTTCCATCGTCATTCCACTTATGATCAATTCTTTACCAAATTTGCGGGATCTCACATTTTTGCCATCCACTGCGCCCCAAAGTTCGGAAGCCAGAGCCTGAACCTGTAGGTCTGCCTGTGGTTGGTTTTGCAAGCTTGGCGACAGTTTGGGTGCCGGTCCTAAGATTACTCCACCATCATTCACGAGTTGCTTGATTTTTGTCAAAAGTTCAGGACGCA
Source organism: Mariniphaga sp. (assembly GCA_037128295.1). GTDB lineage: Bacteria > Bacteroidota > Bacteroidia > Bacteroidales > Prolixibacteraceae > JAAFHB01. The sequence continues at coordinate 8,988 of JBAXWR010000010.1, read as the reverse complement.
TTGTTTCCAATTTGGGAAGTACCATTATTTTGTATTGTGTCCCATGAGGAAGGGTTAGCAACCCATCTTTAACAGTCATGTATTTTTCGATCACCTCTGCATTCATATAGTCGAACTGATACCCAACCGGTAAAGCTGGCTCCGCAACCCCTGTCATTTTTGGGGCATCTTCACCAATGAAATAGGCTACATCGGCAACATTAAGCCCTTGCTGAAGCATGAAATTGGTTCTCTTGAGGTATTGGGTATAAACATCCATCTGCGAAAACCAGGTATTGTTCCGGTTAAATTCATTGCCAAACCAGGCGTTCATTCCCGGTAGTTTATCGTCATAAGGCTGTGTAATATAGACATGTAACAAAGTATTGTTGATCCCTTCTGCAAAAAAACGGTCGCCGCGCTGTTTGATAACTCCCGGATAGCGGCTGAAAGGCTTTCCTGAGCAGGTATTCGATTCGGCTGTAATTTTGGGTTTGCCATAGATATGGCCACAGGAGGTTGCTGCCCGGTTTTCGATGTCGCCAAGTTCGCCTTCGCTCCAGAATTCGCCTGAAATTTCGTCCGACTGGCCACCATACATCAGAAATTCGCTTGGAAAACCCCAATGGCCGTAACATTCGAGCCAGGTTTTTAATCCAAATTTGTGACTGATATCCCTTAATCCTCCCACATAATCGTAAGCAACCTTGTCGGCCACCATTCGGCGCATATCCCAGAGAAAACGGTCCGATGAGAGTTCACTGTTGACCACCATTCCCTGATATACAGGAAGATAGGGTACAGCATCGTATCCAAACCGTTGCTTGAACTCTTCAAGGAAACTATCTGTAAAATTCTGTCCACCAGTTTCATAGCTATCCTGGACAACAATCCTGAAACATTTGCGGTCTGCTTCGGGAATCCTTTTCAGAACTTCACCCAAATGGCCATTGAAATGTTTCTCAACATGTTCTTTGCTCATCTTATCCACCTCGTAACCTGTGGCTTCCGGAGAGGCAGGGCTATTCACTGTGCCGGTAGGTGTCATTCCGGTGCGCATAATGATCCATTCGCCTTCAGGTACATCCCAGGTTAAAGTGCCATCGGGGCTGAGGTTTTTGGAAAGGTCGGTTACTTTTGAACCATCAATGACCAATGACGGGTCATCTACCGAAGGTTGCACAGGCCATTGATAATCTTTCCAATAGGGAAGCGGGGTAGGGTGCATCTTGGCAAAGGTTTTCTCGCTGTACCTTTCTACTTTAGGAGCAGCACCTATTGTTACTTCGGCCAGTCCGCTATTTAATTTTGCATCTTTAATTATAAGACGGAAGGCGGTTGAGGTGGTTGCAGGAAATGAGACCACTACCGGGGCATAAGGATCGAAACCTACATTTAGTGCGGGATTTGAACGGTTGATTTGAAATTCGGAAAGTGTCCGGTATTCACCGTTTGCTTCCTTTGCCTGAAAAATGGCGTTCACAAGCATCCGGTTTTCAGTTGGGCGAACAGAAAGGCTTCGGGCCGTAAAAGGTGTTTTAGCCTCAAAATCAATTGTAAACAATCCTGCAATAGGAAAACTGATCCCTGTTTTTTTGTCACCGTCAACAATTTTTGAAAGTTCAGGAATGGCAGGAGATGAAGTTATCTTTCCATTTAGTTGGTTAATTACTAACAGGTTATTTTTTGGTGCAGGGAAAGCGATTACTTTAACATCCTGAAATTCAGCGTTAGGTTTATCCATTTTTTGAACCATTTTTTGTGGCCCTTTTACCCGTAATTCTGAAGTAGCCAGATAGCGCATCGCCTGTTCAGCTTTGATCCAGGGACCGCCGGATTGGCTCCAGCCCGGAGAGTTGAAGATCCCGATTTCGATGTTGAGTTTGGTGGCGGTCTTTAAGGTGGTGTGCAGGATGTCCCACCACTCTTCGCTGAGCATTTTGACTTTCCCATAGGGAATATCGCTTAATCCAATATTACCAATAAAGGCGCGGTTGATCCCGGCTTTTTTCATCGATTCGAGATCTTTCACAACCCCCTCTTTTGAGACATTATCAGAGATCCAGTACCAATAGACCCCTGTTTGGATGGAATCGGGGGGAGTGATAAACCCGTTTTCCAGTGCTTCGTTGGTGACTTTTGTTTGGTTTGTGGCACATGAAGCTGCAAAAAGGACTACCGAAATGCAGAGGCACAGATGAATTGTGGATTTCATAAGATACTGAATTATAGAGTTATACGTTTGATATATTATTTTTTGTTCAGAATTAATACTAAATTGAAAATTTGAATAGCGTGTACAAGAACTTCCGAAGGTCAATATAAAATTCTAATCCTTTTGGACTAAAAAGATCGTTGGACGCTTATTTAGATCGGGAACCCCATTTCTCCATTGCGCAATTGTTTGTGTTTTAATATATTCGGTGTCAAGAGTGATATCGCAGGCAATGCAGAGACGGGTCTGGTCGCCAAGGGTATTGATCAGGTCGGTTAAAAGAGGGACATTGCGATAAGGTGCTTCGATAAAAATCTGGGTTTGTTTTTCCAATCCAGAACGTTTTTCCAATTCCCTGATTGCTTTAACCCTATCCAATTGTTTTACAGGTATGTAACCAATAAACGCGAAATTCTGACCATTCATACCCGAAGCCATCAACGACAGCAAAATGGATGAAGGCCCAACAAGTGGGATCACCTTAATTTGTTTTGTGTGTGCTTTTTTGACCACTTCGGCACCCGGATCTGCAATACCAGGGCATCCTGCTTCGGAAATAATCCCAACATCGAATCCCTCAATTACAGGTTTCAGGAATTCCTCGGTCTGCCGGCTGTCGGTATGTTGGTTCAATTCAAAAAAAACCAGATCGTCAATTTGTATATTTGGATCAAGCTTGCGCAAATAACGCCGAGCAGTACGGATATTTTCAACGATGAAATACCTGATATCCTTAACAATACCCGCAACATCAGCAGGGATAACACGCGTTGTACCCGTTTCGCCAAGGGTAGTGGGTACAAGGTAAAGATTGCCCATAATTCAATTTTTGACAAAGGTAAAGATTTCTTTGGTTGAAATTAATTTTTGATGTACGTTTGATGGATAAGGAAATCATAACATGAGAGTAACCCTGCTGGGAACAGGTACATCACAAGGTGTGCCTGTAATAGCCTGTAAATGTGATGTTTGCAAATCTGGTGATTGTAAAGATAAACGGCTTCGAAGTGCAATTATGGTTGAAAACGGATCGACCAGGATTGTTGTGGATGTGGGTCCCGATTTCAGGCAACAGATGTTGAGCCATCATGTCGATCGTCTGGACGCTGTTCTTCTTACCCATGAACATGCCGATCATATTTTTGGTCTTGACGATATCAGAAGCTTTAATTGGCAAAGAAGAGGATCATTGGATGTTTATTGTGAGCCACGGGTACAAAAAAACCTGAGGTCAATTTTTAATTATGCTTTTACCGAAAATAAATATCCTGGCACGCCACAAATGGATTTAATCGATATCGAGAAAAATGGGTTCAGTATTGGCAACCTAGATATTGTTCCGGTCAGGGTTTTTCATCACAAACTTCCTGTGTACGGTTTTCGTTTTGGCCGTTTTGCCTATCTGACTGATTTTAATAAAATTGAGGATGAGGAACTTGAAAAACTGATCGGGATTGATACGCTTGTGATCTGTTCTTTGCGCAAAACCAGCCATATTTCGCATTTGAAACTTGATGAATCGTTGGCATTGATCGAAAAAATCTCGCCCCGGAAAGCATACCTTACCCACATGAGTCACGAAATAGGGAAACATCAGGACCTGATGGCCTTGTTACCGTCAAATGTTGAACCTGGATATGATGGTTTGGTGTTGGAAATAGGTTGAATAAAGAGGCTGTCCAAAAAGCATCTTTTAACGCAAAGTTCGCAATCCCGAAATTTCGAGATCGCTAGGTTCGCAAAGTTAATGGCATGTATTATAATTCTTTGCGATCCTAGCGATTTTATCTTTGCGAACCTTGCGGTAATTATTTCGGACTTTTTGGACACCTTCTTTATTTTATAATTCTCCCAATAATTTCCTGATTACAGCCACAAAATTCATAATATCTTCCTCAGTCGTATCAAATGAAGTCATCCACCTCACTTCGCCACGTGTTGCATCCCACGGGTAAAAGAAGTAAGCCTGTTGCATTTGAGGAATTAGTTCTTTGGGGACAATTGCAAAAATGCCATTGGCATCCACGCTCTGGGTAATCTGGACACCTTTTAATTTAAGGACTTCCGTTTCGAGTATTTTTGCCATCCGATTGGCATGGGTTGCTGTCTCTTTCCATAATCCCAGTTTAAGATAGGGAACAAACTGGGCACCAACAAACCTCATTTTTGAATACAGTTGCGCGGCTTGTTTCCTGTAATACTTACTGTATTGAGTCAAAAGTGGATTAAAAAACAATACAGCTTCCCCAATCATCATCCCGTTTTTTGTCCCACCAAAAGAGAGAATATCGACACCTGCATCTTTGGTAAATTCCCTGAACGACAGTCCAAGCGAAACGGCTGCATTCGAAATCCTTGCCCCATCCATATGAAGGAACATACCATGGAAATGGGCAAGATCGGCCAATTCTTTGATTTCCCCGACTGTATAAACGGTACCCATTTCACTTGTCTGGGTAATGCTGATCAATCCAGGTTGTGAATGGTGTTCAAAATCAAATCCATGTAAATATTTGGCAAGTTGGTCGGCAGTTATCTTTCCATTGGAAGTCGGGACAGGTATCAATTTGCTGCCTGTGAATTTTTCAGGAGCGCCACATTCATCGGTATGGATATGGGCAGTTTCTGCACAAAGCACAGCATGAAAGGAATGGATGGCCGACTGAATCCCAAGGATATTGGCTCCAGTCCCGGTCAGGACAAAAAAAACTTCGGTGTCGGCACCAAACTCATCTTTAAAAAGCGATATCGCCTCCTTTGTCCAAATGTCGTCACCATATCCAATCGAATGTCCGGTATTGGCTGATTCAATAGCTTTTAAGATTTCAGGATGTATCCCCGAATTGTTGTCGCTTGCAAAACCTCTGTTTGGCATATTTGTTTTGATGTTATGTTTTTGAACATTTAATTATTTAAATGTAAAAATAGGTTTTGTTTTTGGTTTCTTGTTATATTTAGTGCCTCGCATTTGGGATTTCTATTGCCTCGCGGGACAATTGAAACAATACGTTTTTAAAGTACTGAAAATCATGAATAAGAAAGATAAGAAAGTTGTTAATATTGTTTGGATGCGGCGTGATCTGAGATTGGAAGACAATACAGCCCTTTATCATGCCTTGAAAACGCGTGAGAATGTTCTGATGCTGTTCATTTTTAACCCGGATATTCTTGAACGTCTCGAAGTTCGACCTGACTTTCGTGTTAATTTTATTTACAAGACCCTTATCGGAATTAAGGAAGCCCTCGAAAAGATTGGTTCAAGCATTTACATTGCCCACGGAAAGCCACAGGAGGTATTTGTAAAAATGGCAGAAGAGTTCCACATCTGTTCTGTCTATACCAACCGCGACTATGAACCCTATTCGGTATTCCGCGATTTACATGTAGAGCGGTTCCTTCAAATCAATAAAATAGAATACCATTCCTATAAGGACCATGTCCTGTTCGAAAAAGATGAACTTGTAAAGGACGATGGTAAGCCTTACACGGTCTTTACGCCTTACAAGAATAAATTTCTTGAGAAATTCAACAAGGAGATGGTTCGACCGTTAATTACTTCGAAATATTATCATAATTTTATACGGACCAAGCCATTACCGATGATGAGCATTGAGGATCTCGGTTTTGAGCAAGTGCGGGTGGCATTTCCTTCCAAATCGCTGCCACAGACATTATTGGAAGGATATTCCGCAAACCGTGATTTTCCGGCACGGAATGGCACTTCAAAGCTAAGTGTCCACCTACGTTTTGGGACTATCAGTATTCGAAAAGTGACAGCTCTTGCAATCCTGCACTCTGAAACTTTCCTCTCGGAGTTGATCTGGCGGAATTTTTATAGCCAGATTTTGTGGTATTTCCCTCATGTGGCCATGCGTGCCTTTAAACCTGCCTATGATAATATCCGTTGGGAAAACAATCTTGATCATTTCAATGCCTGGTGCGAAGGTAAAACTGGTTATCCGATGGTTGATGCAGGAATGCGTGAACTTAACCATACAGGATTTATGCACAATCGGGTGAGAATGATTACTGCCAGTTTTCTTTGCAAGCATTTGTTGATCGACTGGCGCTGGGGAGAAGCCTATTTTGCAGGCAAACTCAACGATTATGAACTGGCTTCCAACAATGGCGGGTGGCAGTGGGCCGCAAGTTCCGGTTGTGACGCTGTTCCCTATTTCCGGATATTCAACCCTGAATTGCAGGCTCAAAAGTTCGATCCACAAGCCGAATACATCAAAACATGGATTCCTGAATATGGAACGGTTGAATATCCTCAGCCAATCATCGATCACCGTTTTGCCCGCGAACGGGCGTTGAAACGTTATGCCGAAGGCCTGGGGATAGGGAATGATTAATGCAATTCAATAATTTTCAATTGTTTATTCCGGTTGATATAGCCTTTGATGATCCCTCTTGTATCACGGTTGTCGTTGTATTTCCTGATGCAATCATGTAACGGCTCCAGGTCGTTTGACACTTCATCTGTTGAAATATATCCGAATCCAATAAACCGTCCTTTGGCGATTTTGACAATTCCCTTTTCATTATGGGAACGACCCTGATCGATAACAAAGAAGTTGGGAGACCTGTAAAGCAAAGGGTGGACCGATTTATTGACACGGATGTTATAGCTTTCGGCACTTTCAAGTTGGGTACATGCTCCCCGGCAATCGTGAAGCTGTGAGTTAAAACACTCTCCGGAAGCGTTTTCAAGGTGGCAGAGCTTCTTGCATAAGGCGTACTTTTCCGCCAGAAAATGGAGGTAATCAATCGCTTCCTGATGAAAATGAAATGTAGTCAATGGAATGTCCTCCCCTTCCACACTGCTGATTTTCAGATTTATATATCCATTCTCATCTTCAAATGAAAATAGCCCAAAGTTAAAGGCCGACCTCCTTTGCCGCCGGTTATAAAGAGGTGTATGTTTTTTAATCTCCGCCGATTCGAGCAATAATGCAATCAATTCGCTACCAGTTATTTCCCATGAGACATCAGCAATTTTGTCGCGCATCTCGATCGCTTTTTTTGTCTGGGAATTGTTAAAATGGGTCAAAACGCGCTGGTGGATGTCATTGCTTTTCCCAATGTAGATAATCGTCCCCTGAGCATCGTAAAAGTAATAAACACCCGTTTTTCCGGGTATTTCAGCAATTTTTTCCTGCGGAAGCGGATAGGTCTGATGGACAAAAAGTGTCGATTCGAGAAGGTTATTTTGGGTCAGGATGATTTCAAAAAGCTTTGTTGTAGCCAGTGCATCCCCCAGGGCACGGTGCCGATCGGTATTGACAATACCCAGATCGTCACAAATATTCCCAAGCGAATAGGAGCGATGCCCGGGAAGCAACTTTCTGCTCAATTTAACGGTACAGGCAGTTTTGCGTTTATAGTCGTACCCCAACCGTTTAAATTCCTCTTTTACAAACGAATAGTCAAACATTGCATTATGGGCAACGAAGATTCTGCCGGCAGTCAGCTCGATGATTCGTTTGGCGACTTCATAAAACTTAGGGGCGTGTGCCACCATTTCATTTGTAATGCCTGTCAGTCGGGTGATGTTGTAGGGGATATGGCATTCCGGGTTAATCAGTGTCGAGAAAGTCTCTGTTACCTCAACACCATTGTGGAGGATAATAGCGATATCAGTGATTTTTCCATATGCAGCTCCGGTCCCGGTTGTTTCAACGTCAATAATGGCATACATAAATGCTGCGAATAAATATTACCCTATTTTGATAAGCGATGAAAAAATATTTATTAGATTTTATTTTCAATATAGATACGAATAGCCCTATAGACCTCAATCACAGGGTCGTTTTTAGGCAGAACATCGTAAAGCTGGCGGATAAACTGTTTCTGGTTCAGGATTTGAAAGCTTTTCTTAAGGTGCAACTCAAAGATCCACGCCATTTGAAAAATAATATAATCATTTAAGGTTACAATTTCATGCTTATTGGGAATACCACCCTCCATGATAATTTTAATAAAAGACGGGGTTACAAATGGTTTATTTGAGATTGATAGTTCGGCTGCCAGATTGGGCCTGCCATTTTTTCGTGTGATGGATTCAACGGTAGAACGCCAGGTTTCCAGCTTATCAGCATCACGGATCAACATCGCATAAAATAGAACCGCCTCACCCTCTTTTTTTGGCAAATCAGGTTTATTGTGATTTTTAATAACCTGAATTATAATGTGTTGAGTGGTTTCATCAAGCTGGTTGAAAATAGTATTCGTTTTCAGGTATTCTACACTCGCTTCTGCATGGTCAGCAATTTTCTTCTCCATATTTTCTGGAACCAGGATCCAAAGCCTTCCGATATCATGGTATTTTGCAATCAACTCAGCAACTATTTTCTCATTTTCGTTTAATTCGAGAGAGACGGCAAGGACACGGATATTATCGACCACTTTACCAATATGGGCAATCGTCTTAACAACAATCGGATCTTCGTTGTAGCGTTCTGATTTAAAATTATTTAAATAATCCTGAAAATCAGCTCTTAAAGTATTAATCAATTCACCGGATACCATAATCATTCAGATTTAGTGATAAGTGCGAAAGTAACATTTTAGTCAGGAAGCAACACTGTTTTAAATATAAATCATTGCATTATCGAAAAATTTAACATTCGATATTTTAACATTCGATATTTTAGGCGAATTGTTCATTTGGCTTTTTCTGTTCCGGGAAAATTGTTACTTTTGTGCCGCATTCGCAAAAGGCCCCATAGTTAAATGGATAGAATGGAGGATTCCGGTTCCTTTGATCTGGGTTCGAATCCCGGTGGGGTCAC
>JBAXWR010000001.1:0-89405 GCA_037128295.1 Mariniphaga sp. | reverse complement strand
GTTAGACTTTCAAAGGTCTGGCCCAGTTAAATATTTTTACCGGACAACAGTGATTTTTATTCTTTTCATCATGAATTCATTTTAAATTAAAGATTCAAAATTAATCATCAATATCTATCGACATGGTGTAGAATAGGTCGAATATTAAACCAGATGACATTAAATATTTCATAGTTAATGGTTTAAAATTGTGTTTTTCCTGATTCATTTTTAAAGCTTTGGATTAGGAGTTCTGCTCACAATGGCCTAAAATTGCATTTATAACATTCCAATTAAACAACAAACCAAAAATGAAACTTCGATTTATTCAACAATCTGACAATCTGACTATTGCCAAGATTATTCGCGATACTCTTGCAGAATTTGGTGCCAATCATCCCGGTACGGTTTATTTTGATTCCGCCACCGATATACTGTTTGAAGTGTTTCAAAAGCCAAAATCGGTTTATTTCATTGCAGAGAACGGGGAAGGTAAAATTGTGGGTGGTGGCGGCATCTTTCCTACTGAAGGGTTACCTCACGACACATGTGAACTTGTAAAAATGTACCTGCTCCCTGAAGCCAGGGGTATCGGTCTTGGGAAACTGATCATTGAAAAATGCCTCCAAACTGCAAAGGACAACGGTTTTGGCAGGGTCTATCTTGAATCAATGCCCGAATTAAAACAGGCCGTGAAAGTCTATGAGAAATTTGGTTTCACCTATTTATGCTCCCCCATGGGAAACAGCGGCCATTTCGGATGCGATTTGCATATGATCAAAATTTTGTAGTGAACTGGCAACTGGTGGCTGGCAACTGGCTGCTAGATGGCCACTCCTTGTTAGCAGTTTTTCATACAAACTTAATCCTATTACATTTCTTCGATAAACTCATGATTATTAAATTGATACATATAATGTCTTTGAGATAATCAGACCTTATTTTTCCTTTATTTTAAAACTAAATAACTCTATTTTTGATGGATAATAAAAACCTTATTTGTCTTATTCATAAGTAGATAGGATTTCAATAAGGTATAAATATTTCTCCCGCAGATCCCGCAGATTTTCGCTGAATGGTCCGACAATAAAGAGGTGGTTCCAGATTAAGTGCTTTAACAAAAAAGGTTTCACTTCAAGAAAACGAAACACAATCTGAACTACTTTCTGCCAGCCGCCAGTTGCCACCTGCCAGTCGCATTCTTGATATCTGCCAGCCACCAGTTGCCAGCCGCTTAAGACGAGAACTGGAATTTAAATCTCAACGCTAAATCTTATTGGTAACCGCTATTAAATGTAATACTCAATGTTGTCGATCCATCCCGATTTTATCGCGAGGATAATCAGTTCCGAAGCGTTGGTGACCTCCAGTTTTCGGAAAATGTTTTTGCGGTGGGTATTGACTGTATGGTGGCTAATGTTTCTTTTAACAGCTATTTCCTTAGTAGTCAACCCATTGGCGATCATTTTGACGATTTCAATCTCGGAGACTGTCATGTTTTTTGTCTCTTCTACATTGAATTTGCTTTCACCAGTATCCAGGAATGCATCGATGATCTCTTCGGAATAATATTTTTTGCATTTTAAGGTTGCTTCGATGGCTGAGAATAGCTCATCGCGATCCACATTTTTATAGATGATATTTTTGATCCCCAACCTGGAAAGGCCTGAAAAATCAGCTTTGTTAAGCGAATTGGTAAGAATAAGCATTACAAGGTTCGGGTATTTTTCCCTGATCGTTTTGAGATCATCCAAACCATTGTAGTCTATCGTAGCTATATCGGTAATCAACAGTCCATTGCTATTCTTTGTGAGTATTTTAAGCAATTCTTCATAAGTTCCGGCTATACCGGCCAACGTGTACTTTTCGTCTTTATCAATCAACGACCGAAGTGTTTCAACAACCAGAAATTGCGAATCGGCAATTATAACGTTGTATATTTTATTAGTACTCATGTGATCTTCGTTTTAGATTGACATCATCCGATTTTTCCGGTTACAATATTAGATAATTTATTAGGATAAAATTTGCTGACAAATTTCTTTTGGATATTTTTGAAGATTCATCGATGAAAATCCTTCAATTGTTTCACCTGTTTTATTTAATACATTCCTATGTACAAAGTAAGTGAGCAGGATATCAGCAACACAGTCAATGATTTCATGTTTTTTTGTTGTTATCTGGAACAGCGGAAACCCAAATTGTCGGACAGGAAAGCGGTATTGGGGAAGAACGATTTGTTTGCCTTAAACAAGATGCTTATTAATAAAAAGGAGGTCACGGCCCCCAATTATATGCAGGAATCGTACCCTGTCATTGATTTGATGTTCAACCTGGCTGCTCTTGGAAAATTGTATCAAAAAACAGGAGATGATAAAGGAAAGGTATTTTTAACCTGTACGGAAAGGAAAATCGAATTCGACAACCTGAACTTGTTTGAAAAATATGCCTTTCTTCTTGAAACCTTTTGGACTCTGTTTGATTTTAAAGAAATAGGGTTTGATGGTATCAATGGTATCGAAGAAATTGTTGCCGGCTTAAAAAAATCAACTCCTGGAAAAGAACTTTATAAAGGGGCATTTTCAAAACGAATTGATTTTGACCTTGCTTTTTCATACAACTCGGTTTTGATCCATTACTTTGGGTACTTGGGATTTTGCAGTTTTACTCTTCTTCCGCAAAAAGGAAAAACCGCTGATCGATATCTTGATTCGATCAAAGCAATAATTCCCACAAATCTCGGAATCAATCTTTGTAACTTACTGAATGAATTGAAGATAGAAGTATGGAATAAACCGTATTACGATGAATATGGTTCCCTGATATCAAATGCACTCAAAGACCTTTTAAATGATCCTGATATTAAGGTTGAAGGTATTGAAGATTATGAGGAAGATGCTGGTGAAGTTGAGGATGATGTTCAAATAGATAAAGAAGAACCTATTCCGTTTTATAAGCTATTTTTGCCTTTTTTCCCGGAAAATTCACTTAACGGAACAGTGATAAGTGATATTAATAAAGCTGTAAAAGGGAACTTTATTTTTAAGGTTTCATTGGAAAAAACAGTGTGGCGTATGATCTCCATCAGTAACGCCCATTCCCTTGATGACCTTCATCTTGCCATTCAGGATGCTTTTGATTTTGATAACGACCACTTGTACTCCTTTTTTATGGATGGGAAGAGGTACTCCCGCGATCGTTATGAATCGCCAAATTGTGAAGATGGCCCTTTTGCAGACGAGGCAATCATCGGCGAAATTGGTTTATACACAGGCCAGAAAATCCTCTATCTTTTTGATTATGGAGATTCCTGGGAGTTTGATGTGCAATTGCTGAAAATTAATGAAGAGGAAGAACCCTTGAAAGAGCCTCAGATTATTGATTCAAAGGGGGAGGCACCTGAACAATATCCCTACTGGGAAGATTATGACGATGAAGATGAGGATCTGGAGGAAGATGAGGAGGTTGAGGAGAACGAATAAAGAGAGAAAAAGATATGTAATTACCAAACCGCTTCCCAAGATTAAAGACCTGTTTAAAGTCTTTATTTCCAAATATTTCCATTTTATTTCCCCTTATTTGAAACCTGACCTTTTGTTTTCTATAATCCACCGAAGCTGTAAAGCAAAGGTCGATAAGCGATTTAATCATTTTATTATGAATGTATTAATTGATGTGATCGAATTTCAAAAGTAAAAATAAAGTCTATTGATTTAGTGTATATTTGCATGAGGTTTTATAGCAGACAGGATTAAATTTTACAGGTCTTCAACTCTATAATTCCACAAAATTAAAATTAAAGCTCATGCACTCCAACGAATTAAAAGAGGAATTCTCCTGGTTCAAAAGTATTTCAGCTCAATTTATCCAGTCCGACGATATTGAAAAGCTCGAAAAATCGTCAGTTAAGCTCACGTTCAAAAAGGGGGAGATTATCCTGAAACAGGGCGGATTGCCCACGCATGTGATTTACCTCGAAAAAGGGATCGTTAAATTCAATTACGAGAACGAGTCGAACAAGAACCTGATCCTGACAATCGTGTCGGCACCCAAGATTTTGGGTGGGGCCAATTTGTTTTACAAGGACAACAATTTGTTTTCGTTCATCGCTGTCGAAGATTGTGAAGTGATCCTTATAGATGCAAAAGTGCTTGAAGCAGTTCTTATTGCAAATTCACAGTTTATGTTGCTGATGTTTCAGGTGACATCCGAAATGTTCAAAACATCCGTATTGAATTTCATCAGCCTGGCTCATAAACAAAAGGAAGGACGTATCGCAGATGTGATCCTGTACCTCGCATCCGAAGTTTATCACCAAAATTCGTTTATCCTTTCCCTTACCCGTAAAGAAATTGCAGAGTTTGCAGGTTGTTCCACAGAAAATGTTATCATTACATTATCGAAATGGCAAAATGAAAAGATCATCTTGTTGACTGGCAAAAAGGTCGAGATTATCGATTATGACAGGTTAAAATACATCAGTAAAATAGGTTGAAATGTTGACACAAAAAACAAGATATTCAATGCTCGCCATGGTCCGATTGGCAAAAGAGTATGGCAAAGGGACACTAATGATCAACGAAATTGCTGAAAGTGAGAAGATTCCAAAACGGTTTCTCGAATCCATTCTTCTGGAATTGAAGAAAAACGGTTATCTGGACAGTAAACTTGGCAAGACAGGTGGCTATCTTTTAATAAAAGACCCTGCCACAATCAACCTGCTCGAAATTGTACGGCTTTTTGAAGGGAGCATAGCTTTGCTTCGCTGTACATCGGAAAAATTCTATGAACCATGTGACCATTGCAAGGATGAGGCGACGTGTGCAATCAGGCAGCCATTTAAGGATATCCGGGATTACACCTTCAATAAACTGTTATCTACAACACTCGATATGATGGTCTGATTAAACGATTTTACCCATTTTGTGTCAAAAGCAAAGTTTATCTTTTATTGTGATCAATAAATGTTGAATAATTAATTAACTATTTATGAATAAGAAGCTTACCAATCTGATTGTTTCGTTTTCGGGTATTTTGTTTTTCTTTGCCATTTCTTCGAATGGTCTCCGGGCCCAGGATAAGTCCGCATTTGCAAATAACTGGCCAACCTGGCGCGGACAGTACAACAATGGGGCAGTCTCGGCTGGAAATACGCCAACAGAATTCAGTGAAACGAAGAACATCAAATGGAAAACAGAAATTCCGGGGAAAGGACATGCCACACCGATTATCTGGGGAAACCAGATCATTGTCCAGACGGCTGTTGCGACAGAAAAAAAAGGTGAAAAACCAGCCGGAGCCGCCGCAAGCCCTATGGCACCCAACTCAACCGACCTGATCCACCAGTTCAAGGTGATTTCTGTGGATAAAACTACAGGAAAATTCAATTGGCAAACTATTGTAAAAGAAGAGATGCCTGCCGAACGGACTCACGACCTTGGAAGCTGGGCTTCTAATTCTCCTATTACCGATGGTGAAAATATCTACGCATTCTTTGGATCCAGGGGTTTGTTTTGCCTTGATATGAAGGGTAAAGTGAAATGGGAACGCAACTTCGGACAAATGGATATCGTTGCCAGTTTTGGGGAAGGTAGCTCACCTGCAATTTATAAGGATAAAATATACATCCAATGGGACCATCAGGGAAAATCGTTCCTGTATGCGCTCGACAAAAAAAACGGAAAAGAAGCCTGGACAAAAGATCGTGAAGAGATTACTTCCTGGGCAACACCTTTGATTGTCGAGGTTAACGGAAAAGCTCAGTTGATCACAAGCGCAACCAATAAAGCAAGGAGTTACAATGCCGAGACGGGTGAGATCATCTGGGAATTTACCGGAATGACCCGCAATGTAATTCCTTGTCCGGTATATGCCGACGGCATCCTTTATATGATGAGCGGATACAGAGGAAACACCCTCAAAGCTGTTGACCTTGCCAATGCCAAAGGTGACATCACAGGAACGCCTGCCATACTTTGGGAATACAATCAGGATACGCCCTATACTCCAAGCCCTGTTTTGATGGATGGAAAACTCTATTTTCTTAAAGCCAACAACGGAGTAATGACTTGTCTGAACGCGAAAGACGGGAAGGTGATCTACAGCAACCAGAAACTGGATGGGATAACCAATATCTTCTCATCACCAACCGGGAATAAGGACAAAATTTATGTGGCCGCAATAAACACTGTTGATGTTGTAAAAGCTGGTGGCGAATTTTCGTTGTTGTCAAAAAATACCTTGGAGGATACATTTCATGCCTCCCCGGTTATTCTTGGCAATGACCTGTTTTTGAGGGGGTTCAAATATTTGTATTGCATATCCGAAAAATAATGCGCTCATTCAAAGGATTGCTCAAACCAAATACCAGGATAACCTTAGGGATCATCTGGTTTACAATCGCCATCATTTACATTGCCGACCGGTTCATGGGGAAATTGGTTTTTCGGCTATTTGATTGGATCGGGTTTTTCGCGATGTTTTCAGCAGGAGCAATCTCACTCTTAGAAGGGATAAAAAGTAAGAAAGCCTCATAGGTACTGAAAAGGTGCAGGAATCCGTGAAAATTATTTATTGATAGTGCAATGCGGCGTTCTGCACCTTTTTTTTGGAGGAAATAAGGACTATTAAAAGTTTGATTTGCTTTTGCATCTGGATAATCTATCCCAGCAAATCCGATTGATAATACTGATTTACATGATATTATCAAACTATTTTAGTCACTAATTATTGATCAATTAAAACCTGGTGGCATAACCCACTACCACTTTCGTTGAAACATCAACATATACAACAATAGGTCCAAGCAATGCATCATTGGTTGTGTTAAAGCGTACGGCATAAACCCTCTTTTGATAAAATGTTGATTCACTCACCGGAGCTTGTTTCCAATCCACATTTACCGTTAATTTTTCTTGTTCACCTAATGAATACCAGGCAATTTCCCTAATCTGCAATTCTGAGTAAGCTTCATTTTCCTTTTTGCAATTCGAAATAATGGGAATCAAGGCTAAAATTAATATGATCAGTTTTTTCATGGTTTTTAACATTAACGTTATTCCATCATTAGATGCTTTAATCAATGGATGGTTGCTTTCTATCCTTCGAGGCTTTTCCCAAATTTCGCAATCACCTTATTCATTGCGCTTTCCAATTGTTTATACTCCACTTTTTCTTTGGCAATGTAAACAAGCATAAAAACAATCTTTTTGCCGTTTGAGTCGAGCAATTCATAAAGCTCATGTTTTCTGACACGGTAAGTTTCGCGCATCTGCCGTTTGAGCAGGTTGCGGTCGTGGGCACGTTTAAACAGCCGCTTTGGAACGCTGAACACAACCTGGGAAGGATGGGGCGTCTCCAACAATTCAACTTTCCAGACCACCTTCAAAGGAAAGCACAAAAAGGTATTCCCAGAGAGGAACAACTCCCCGATCAGTTTCTGGCTGCACAGCTTCTCATCTTTTCCAAAACTGAAGGATACCATAACTTAAAAGTACAAAAAAAGGGGAATGTTGCTCCCCCCTTTAAGTTGAAAATAATATTTTCTATTTATTGTTCTTGTTATAATCGGCGATAAACCTCTCGATTGCTGCTGGCATCGAAGGGGCATCTGGTGCTGGGGCCTCAATATCAAGGCGCAAACCGGCATCCCTCACAGCCTGGGCTGTGGCCTGTCCAAAGGTGGCAATCTTTACCTCTTTCTGCTCAAAATCGGGGAAGTTATGCATCAATGACTTGATCCCGCTCGGGCTGAAGAAAACCAGCATATCGTAATTCAAATCTTTGATATCCGATAGGTTGGCACTAACCGTACGATACATAATAGCCTCTGTAACAGGTATTTTAGCCTTTTCAAGAAGCACAGGGATTTCGTCTTTGTGAATATCGGACAGTGGGATCAGGTATTTCTCGTCCTTGTGCTTAAGCAACACATCGACCAGATCTGCAAATTTACCATTGGCATGGAAGATCTTACGCTTGCGGTAGATGATGTATTTTTGCAGGTAAAAGGCAGTTGATTCTGAAATACAGAAATATTTCATGGTATCAGGGATGGTCAACCTCAACTCCTGCGTGATCCTGAAGAAGTGGTCGATTGCCATCCTGCTGGTAAAAATAATGGCAGTATGGTCAAGAACTTGAATCCTGTCTTTGCGAAAATCCTTCGCAAGAACAGCCTCCACCTGTATAAACTGACGAAAGTCAATCTTTAAATTGTGCTTTACAGCCAGATCATTGTAAGGTGAACTTACAGTGTTCGGCTCGGGTTGCGATACTAATATTTTTCTGATTTTCAACTTAATAACTTTTAAAATTCGTAATTCTTCCAAACTCCCTATTCTGTACTCATGAGTTTAAAAATCAAAAGCAACGGTAGAATTTCAAGGGTACAAAGGTACAAAATCAAATAGAAAATAGAAATGTCTTTTCTGTTTCCAAGATAAATACTTCGAATGGCTGTCGAAATATACATAATAATAATCAAGGCGGCCATCACCCAGATGGTTATGATATTGGTTTCGGGTATGATGGCATGAATGGTTACAATGGGAAGTAAACATATACCTAACGCCTTATAATACAGTTTAATATTAAAGACAGATTCTTCTGTTTGATCCTTCAGCATAACTATTGAACCGGCAACACGATATAGCAAAATCTTGGTAAAAAAATAGAGGTTGATTATCAATAATAATGCAAAAAAAAAGAAAATTGGAGGAAACCCAGGAATATCAACCTTGTAAAATGTAGCAATCTGATATACGGAAAGTGGGACGATAAGATGAAAAATAAAATCGAGTCGTAAAGCACCGAACATTATTTTGTAACCACGTTGGTGAAATAACCTTGCCGCAGCGTTAAAGTTGACCAAACTTGTAAACAACTGGCTCAAATATTGTAAGAACCGAACTCTGACAGAAGCAAAAATCATCCATAAGATCAAGATCAAACCCAAAATCCATTCCTGATTTGGCAGTACCAATTCTTTGCCTACAAATCCATAGGGTTTTATTGTGGTAGGAACGATTGTGCGTTGTACCTCAAGAAAGGCCGAATCCGACAAAGTGGTTACATGTCCAAAATTGATCGTATCGCCTTCAGTTACGTAAAAACCGGGGTTGCCGGTGTAAATATTCCACAATGAGTCCTTAACAACTGGTTCTTCACTGTATGTATTTCGCAAAGATTCTTTGCCATTTTTAAGTTTCGTCAACTTTCCTTTAAGGGAAGTTTTCGTCTGTTTACCGTTCACAACTTTTTCTATTCCTGCAACCTTGGCCCTCGGCGTTGCCTTTACTACAGGTTGCCTGCCCGACAGCCCGGCTAAAGGAGCAGCAGAAGATTCAGGACTCTCATTTGCGACCAAAGGAAAAATAAACATAAAAATTAAATTTTTTGGCGGTGCAAAGTTAAGAAATATAGGCATGATACCCCATGTGAAAAACATCGTTATTTTTGTGCCATGCAGAAATCATCAGAATTGAAAATTTATTTCGCCCCACTTCAGGAGTCAACCGATTACGTTTACCGAAATGCCCACTCTAAATTTTTCGGTAGTGTGGACAAATATTTTGCTCCATATATTGTCCGTCAAAATGACGGGTCAATAAAAAAGTCGCACTCCCGGGATATTCAAGAATCGAATAATATTGGATATACGCTTGTACCACAAATACTTGCAGGAAATACGAATGACTTTGTATTTTTGGCAAAGGTGCTGCAAGACAATGGGTATAGTGAAATAAACTGGAACCTTGGATGTCCCTATCCTATGGTAACCAACAAAGGTTTAGGTGCCGGGCTTCTCATCCACCCCGACAAAATTAAAGCCATTCTTGAAGAGTCGCTTCCACAGATTAGTACGAAAGTTTCGGTAAAACTGCGCACTGGATTGACATCACATGATGATATTCTTAAGGTTGCTATGGTTTTAAAAGAATTTCCATTGAGCGATATTATACTTCATCCAAGGTTTGCAAAACAATTATATAAGGATAGTCCTAATTTAGGAATATTTGGAAATATGGTTGAAATATTGGGGCATGAGTTAATTTATAATGGCGATATAGAAACAGTTAACGATTTTAAACGTGTCAATGACCTGTTTCCTTACTCAACCAAATGGATGATCGGGCGGGGAATCCTTAAAAACCCGTTTTTTCCATCAACTTTAATGGGCCTTCCGTTTCCCGATAAGGGACAAAAGGCTAAGATCCTTCGGAATTTTCACGATGAAATTATCCTGGGTTATTCAAAGTTGCTCAGCGGAAACAGTCATTTGTTGATGAGGATGGAAAAATTCTGGAGCTATTTCAGCTTCGCTTTTCCCGACCAGCACAAGACATTTAAGCGGATCAAAAAAGCTGCCAATATCACCAAATATGAACTTGCAGTGAACGAGAACTTTCAAAGATTGCGAAATGACGAAGAAGACGAACGCGGCACGAATCCTTGACCGACTAAAAATCCATTATGAATTGGTGGAATATATCGTTGACGAATCAGATTTAAGTGCCATCCATCTGGCCGAAACTGCCGGGATTCCGATCAGCCAGGTTTTTAAAACCCTGGTGCTCGAAGGAGACAAAATGGGAAATTTTGTATGCATTATCCCGGGGGGTGAAGAGATCGACTTGAAGAAAGCCGCAATTGCCAGCTCCAACAAAAAAGTGGCGATGATCAGAATGAAAGACCTTGAACAGTTGACAGGTTATATTAGGGGTGGATGTTCGCCCCTCGGCATGAAAAAAAACTTTTCTGTTTACATTGATGAAGCAGCATTTAATCAGGATTTTATCTACATCAGTGCGGGAATAAGGGGAATGCAGATCAGGCTTTCGCCTGATGATCTGGTGAAGGCTTGCAAAGCTATACAAGCAACCCTTTCCAGAGATGAGGAAGACTAAAAGTAAATAGTACTTAAAAAATAATTTATTGGCCACAATAAATCAGGAGTAGAAAACTCATAGTGTTTCAGCCAATTCGTATTATGGCACCTCTTCCTCCAAATATTTCCCTGAGATATGCTTTACCGGAAACCAGGCTGCGATAAAGCCAATCAATAAAACAGAACAGAAGATCAGAAGGATATCAAGTGGTATAATTGTTATAGGATAGGAATCAATAATAAAGGAACCTCCTCCTCCTTGTAGTTTTACAAAGCCAAAAGTGATCTGGGCCTGACAAATTGCAAGGCCCAAAATTGTGCCGATAATGGCACCCAGGAATGAGATGGACCATCCTTCAAAAAGAAATATATTGCGGATCAATGGTTTATTGGCACCCATGCTTTTCAGGATCGAAATATCCTCCTTCTTGTCGATGATCAACATGGTCAACGAACCCACGATATTAAAGGAGGCAATGATAAGTATAAGGATAAGTATCAGGTAAACAGCATATTTCTCTCCCTGCATAGTTTTATAAAGATAATCGTGCTGCTGATAACGGTTTTTAACAACGAAGCTACTTCCCAGCATGGTTGATATGATTTCCTGTACCTTTTTAGTAGAGGCTTCCCCTCTGAGTTTTAACTCCACAGAATTGACTTTATCAGGCTGATCGAACAACTCACGAGCAAAAACAATAGGGACTATAATATACTTTGAATCAATCTCTTGCTGAACTGAAAAAACACCTATCGAAAAGATCTGACCCTGATTAAAACTTCCCTCCAACGAAGTGCCTCCTCTCCTGCCCTTCTTTGGTACATACACGCTGATCGGATGGACCAGGTTGATACCTATGGAAAGATAATAGGCAATGCCCTGTCCGATAACGGTATAATTGTTTTGTGGGTCTTTCAGTTTAAATTCTCCTTCAACCATCATTGAGTCAAGGCCTGTCATCAGGTTATATTCGTCGCTTACCCCTTTTACAGTAGCCAGCACCTCTCTGTTTTCATACCTTAGTAAAGCGTTGGATTCAACAACTTCCGAAAAATAAAGAACATCTTTCATTTGGCGGATATCCTTAAATACCTGTCCATTCGTGTCAAAACTTTTACCTTCGGCAAGGGTAATTTTCAGATCAGGATCAAAAGTGGAGAATAAGGTTTTGATCAGGCTGTCGAAACCGTTAAAACAGGAAAGCCCGATAATTAATCCCATTGTCCCGATAGCCATACCTGCAACTGAAATGGCCGATATGATATTGATCAGATGGGTCTTCTTTTTGGAAAAAAGATACCTTTTGGCTATATAATACGAGAGGTTCAATTCGACATCTATTTTGAATTTACTTTTTATAAGCTTTCACCAGGAGGCCGGTACCTGTCTTGTGTTGAAAATTGATATCCAACCAGTTAAGAATTGAACAAAACGGGAAAAATAACAGGTAATAAAATGGGAGGAGGATGAAAAACCCTTTGGAAATGCCAAGCATCAGAATCGGATATTTCATTGAAAACTTCCAGGAGAGTGATCCCAAAACCCCATAAGTATATCTCGCTTCAACATCCTTAAAACCTGCACGTTGCAATTTCAATGAAATGTCGTCGATGGCATACCCGTCCCTGACATGCTCTTCGATAAAACCGTGAACTTCGTCATGTTCGTGATCGTGGGTATCCGAACCACCCTGATCTGACGGGGTAGAAATCAAAAGGACACCGTTTTTCCTGAGCGATTTGAAAAAATTGTGGAAAACAATCTCATCTTCTTCAATGTGCTCCATCACATCGACAGAAAGTATTAGATCATAACTGTATGGCTCATTGTAAGTTACTAAGTCGGCATATTCAAAATTAACCCTTTCGTGCAAACCGGCAATACTAAAAAAATGGTTACAATCATCGATTTGCTCTTGTTTAACATCCACTCCTTTAATAATCGATCCGCCAAAAATCCGGCTCATCCGGTAACTATACTGGCCAAATCCCGAACCGGCATCCAAAATATGGATCTTGCCAGAGAAAGACTTCTTTCTTAAAAATCGCAGCTCTTTTTTGACATGCCAAGCCCTGAGCAACAAAAGATCGAGCAGTGAATAAAACACTTTTCGCAGGAAAGGGGTGCGGTTGAAAACACTCCCAAGTCGCCTTTTAATCGGATCGTACTCCATAAGGAACTTATAACGGATGATTGGTTGTAGCAGTCCTAAGTTTCATTTTAACAATTTGTCGATTTTTTCAATATAATCGAGGCTATCGTCCAGAAAAAATTCGAGTTCAGGTACATGGCGCAGTTGAAACCGCACAATATTCCCAAGTTCGCCCCTCAATTTGCTCTTGTGCAATTTAATATCAGCCAATACATCAATTGCTCCCTCAGAAGGGAATATACTCAGGTAGCACCTTGCCAGCGACATGTCACGTGTAACCCTGACGGTCGTCAACGATAAAATCCTTCCTTTTGCCAAAGTCTGTGTATCGCGGCGCAATAGTTCACCCAGCTCTTTCTGGATCAACCGCCCTATTTTATTTTGTCTTGTTGAATATTCTTCCATGATATACTATATTTAAATGCAAAAATAGATAAAATCAGCGGGTTCTGAGGATATGGGCAATTATCTTTCCTGCATACACCTATCTTTGTCGTTTTGAAGCTTCAGAAAATAATAGTTTCAGCCTGTGAAGAACATGAACGAGTTCATTAATTCGACGATCTATTCATTTCCTCCCATCGCAAATCCGGAAAGTACAATTCTAATTCTGGGAACGATGCCAGGAAAGGAATCATTGCGCTTGCAATCTTATTATGCCCATGGTCAGAATGCATTCTGGAAAATTCTATTCTCCCTTTACGACCAGCCATTTTCATCAAACATCGAAATCCGAAGAGAAATTCTGCTCCAAAACGGTATCGCACTTTGGGACGTGCTCAATTACTGTGAAAGGAAATCAAGCCTTGATAGCGACATCAGGCGAGAAGTACCCAATGACATTCGTAACTTTCTGTTGACCCATCCTTGTACTTCGGGGATTTTCTTCAATGGTTCGGGTGCAGCGAAATTCTTCAAAAAATATTTCCCCGACATCAACCTGCCAACTCTCACCCTTCCCTCAACAAGCCCAGCCCATGCAGTAAAATGGGAACAAAAACTGGAAGTGTGGAGTGTCATTAAACAAGGAACAGATTTAAAATTTACAATTCCCTAAAAAAGGTATTTTCTATAAGTTTTTAATATCTTTGACTGAACAGAATATTGATAATTCAACAGAATATAAAAAATGAAAAAGAAGGAATTTAGGCTCAAAATGGGGCAGTTAAAAGAGGTTGCCCTTAATCTGGAAGATAAGATTGAAAACGGGTTGAAGAACGACAATACGGAGGTAAAAAGTATCCCTACGTACATCCATCCGCTTACCTGCGGAGCTGAGGGACAGGCTGTTGTACTTGACTGGGGCGGAACAAATTTCCGTGCAGCGGTGATCAATTTTGAAGGTGGAGTCGCCAACATTACCCCAAAAAAAGCGGGCGGTAAAGAGATTTCTGCCTCAACGGTCAAAGGATTTTCGGTGGATGATCTTCTTGCAAAACAATCTGAATTTACTGAAGAAATCGAACTCCCGGCAAAAGCCCCGATTGGTTACTGCTTTTCCTATCCGGCCGACTGTATGCCCAATGGCGATGCTGAACTAATCAGGTGGACCAAAGGGATCGAAATAAACGAAATGATCGGTAAACCAATTGGCAAACCGTTACTCGAAAAATTAAACAAAAAAGGAAAAACCGAGTTTACAGGCATCAAGGTCATTAACGACACTGTTGCTTCTTTATTCGCAGGTTTGACAGATCCGAATTTTGATGCTTATATCGGTCTCATCGTTGGTACTGGTACAAATATGGCAGGATTCGTCAACGCAAGCAGGATTCCAAAAATTGACCCTAGCCTCAATTGGCAGGGACTTACCCCGGTAAATCTTGAATCTGGCAATTTTAAACCACCTCATCTGACCAAATACGATGAAATGGTTGACGAAAACTCAAACAACAAAGGTTCGCAGAGATTTGAAAAATCAGTCTCCGGAATGTACATCGGACAATTGCTCAGGTACGCTTTCCCGGAAGATGGTTTTGATGACCAGACTGATGGCAAAGCATTGACCGATATCATTAACGCTCCTGAACAACACAAGGGCAAACATGTTAAAGTTGCCATCGCTATTTATAAAAGGTCTGCAAAATTGGTTGCTGCTTCTTTGGCAGGATTGATCGATATGCTGATCGCCCACGATAAATCGGTCAGGAAAGTGAGGATTACTGCCGAAGGAAGTCTCTTTTGGAGCGAAGTAGCTGGATGTAAGGACTATAACAAAGTAGTTAAAAAAACCTTGAAAGCTTTGCTTGCCGACATGGGCCACAAGAAAGTCAAGATCAACATCGCCAACATCGAAAGTGCCAATATGATCGGTTCAGGAATTGCCGCATTGTCATAGATATTTTTGAAGAAGTTGTTTAAAAGTGTTTATTGTTCTGTGAAACTCTGTGCTTTCTCTGTGAAACTATTATTTACACAGAGAGCCACAGAGGATTCGCAGAGAGCCACAAAGTTCAGACAACCAATTAATCCCTTTTCAACCAACGCTAAGCCAATTGAATAGTTGCCCTGATCGTCTGACAGAAGTTTAAACCGGTTTTGATAATTGCCTGACTTATTTTGTTTGCCCTCAATTCAACCTCTTTAAATTATTCTCCGATCATTCCATTATCTTTGGGCCCATATGGTCAATTTCTTTTATCAATACGGTTTAGTCGGACTTTTTATCGCAGCCTTCCTTTCGGGATCGGTTGTTCCGTTTAATTCGGAGGCTGTATTGTCTTTATTGATTTACAGTGGTTTCAACGTCACAAGCTCACTTATTGCCGCGACGGCGGGGAATACCTTGGGTGGATTGTCCATCTATTACATGGGATATCTCGGCAAGTTGGAATGGATCGAAAAATATGCCAAGGTCAAACCTGAGAAAATCCATGCGATGCTTCCAAAATTACAGAAGTACGGCTCAATTGCCGCAACACTCACCTTTGTTCCGATTATCGGGGATGTGTTTATTCTGGCATTAGGGTTTTTCCGAATTTCCCCCATTCTTACCGTCTTTTTTATGATACTCGGGAAAATTATACGTTATCTTGCGGTGATCGGGTTTATGAAAGCTGTGATGTGATTGTGAAATTTACTATGTTTGAACTCAAATAATGGATTATGAGAGTGGTTATTCAAAGGGTATCCTCTGCCTCGGTTACAATCGAAGGAAAAGTAAAATCTGCTATTCAGCACGGTTTGCTGGTTCTTGCCGGATTTGAAAGTTCCGATTCAGAGGAAGATATAGATTGGACCAGTAGAAAGATTACCCAACTGCGGATTTTTGATGATCCAAACGGAGTCATGAACCTGTCGGTAGAAGAGATTGGTGGAGGGATTTTAGTCGTGAGCCAGTTTACGCTTCATGCCAAAACAAAAAAAGGAAACCGGCCATCCTACATTCAGGCAGCACCACCGGATATTTCGATCCCACTTTACAACCAATTTGTGAAAGTCATGTCGGAAAATCTGGGTAAGGAAGTTCAAACAGGTGAGTTCGGGACACATATGGTAGTCGGTTTGGTTAACGATGGTCCGGTGACGATCATCATTGATTCCAAAAACAAGGATTTTTAATGTATTCTATTATGGATGAGGATATTACAATTAGAAATGCACAATCCATTGTGCATGAATGGATTACAAAATATGGGGTGCGCTACTTCAGTGAACTGACCAATATGGCCATCTTAACCGAGGAGGTAGGTGAAGTTGCACGGATAGTCGCACGGAAATATGGTGATCAATCCTCTAAAAAAGATGAAAAAGATGTTAATCTTGGTGACGAACTGGCCGATGTTCTATGGGTATTGATTTGTCTTGCCAACCAGACCGGTGTTGACCTTACAGAAGCTTTTAAAAAAAACATGGAAAAAAAGACAGAACGCGATCAGAACCGTCATTTGAACAATGAAAAACTATTTGCTTAAATTTTAATAAAACAGAAGATGACCCAAATATTAGAAGGTATTGACAGGAAGTTTCAGGAAGGCGAAGTTGCACAGGCGGTTGCTAGGATTGTTAAGATTTCGGAAGTAATGAACAATCCTCAATGGTATGAATTGGCTTTCTCATGCATTGATCTGACTACCTTGAATTCAACAGACAACGCTATACAAGGAGACAAATTTGCGAAAAAAGTTTCCGGTTTTGAGAAGGAATTTCCTGGATTGCCCAATGTTGCCGCGATTTGTGTTTATCCCACACTTGTGAAGACAATTAAGAAAAACCTACTTGCGTCTCAGGTAAATTTGGCATCTGTTGCAGCAGGATTTCCGTCATCCCAGACGTTTCTGGCTGTTAAAGAACTCGAAATTCAAATGGCAGTTGCCGATGGTGCCAACGAAATAGATATCGTCCTTAACCTGGGTAATTTTCTGGCAGAAGATTATGCTTCTGTTATTGAAGAAATTTCAATCCTGAAAAAAGCTTGTGGCAAGGCACACTTAAAGGTAATCCTGGAAACAGGTGCATTAAAAACGCCCGAAAAAATTTGGAAAGCTTCCCATTTGGCTATGCAGGCAGGTGCCGATTTTATTAAAACCTCAACCGGAAAAATGGAACCAGCAGCTACTTTGGATGCTGCATGGGTAATGTGCAGTGCCATAAAGGATTACTTCGATAAAACGCAAAAGAAAATTGGCTTTAAAGCAGCAGGTGGGATCGTCCAGTCTGCCGAGGCAATTGGCTACATCGCCATAGTAAAGGAGTTGCTTGGCGATGAATGGTTGAACAACAAGCTCTTCAGGATAGGTGCAAGCAGGTTGGCAAACAACTTACTCACCTCAATAACTGGCGAAGCCATAAACTATTTCTGATAATTAGCTGATGCCGTTTAATATCTCCCTTCCTATCAATATCCCATTTACAGAAGCTTGCATCAGCCCCCGTGTAATCCCTGCTCCATCACCTCCAAAAAAGAGGTTCTTTACGGTGGCACTTTGAAATGTTTTGTCAACTTTGATGATATTTGAATAGAACTTCACTTCAACGCCATAAAGCAGAGTTTCGTCACTGGCGAGGCCAGGGCTCACTTTGTCCAACGATCTGATCATCTCGATGATATCCATTAATATCCTGTGAGGTAATACCAAACTCAGATCACCTGGAACAGCATCTTTCAAAGTTGGGATAATATTGTTGCGGTACAACCGTTCAGGAGTGGTCCTTCGCCCACGAACGAGGTCACCAAACCGTTGAACAAGTATCTTATTGCGAGTCAGCATATTAGCCAATCTTGCAATATGATGCCCATACTCAATTGGAGCATTGAATGGTTCTGTAAATTTCTGGGAAACCAGCAAGGCGAAATTTGTGTTGTCGCTTTTCAAATCTTTATAACTGTGGCCATTCACGACTGCCAAGTTTCCGTCGTAATATTCCGATGAAACAAAGCCCCCAGGATTTGAACAAAAAGTCCTGACCTTGTCATCGAAGGTACGTGTATAATGGACCAGCTTGGCTTCGTAAAAGTTCTCGTTGATCTCTTGCATGATTTCATTCCTACATTCGAGCCTGATCCCAATATCGACAATGCCGGTCTCTGTAGGAATATATTGAACCTTACATTGTTGCATCAACCAATTGGAACCTTCGCGGCCTACAACAACCACAACACTTTTACCATAAAAGGTCTCCTTCGAACATTTTACACCCTCAACTTGATTATTTTTAATGATAAACTCTTCCACAGGGGAATTGAACCTGACCAGCACCCCATATTTTACCAGATGATCGAAGAGGCCCCGGTAAAGTTGCTGGGTTTTCTCCGTTCCAAGATGCCTGACCGGACAAGGTACCAATTTAAGGTTCGCTTCTATTGCTTTTCGTCTGATTTCCCGAATTGCAGTTGTTTCAGTAGCCCCGTGAATTTTGGAATCAGCCCCAAACTTCAGGTAAATATCGTCTGCGTAAGCGATCATTTCCATTGTTTGTTCGATACCAATATAATCGGGGAGCAACCCCCCAACTTCATGCGAAAGGGAAAGTTTTCCATCAGAATATGCGCCGGCACCGGCCCAACCCGTTGTAATTGAGCATGGATTGCAATTCACGCAAATACCCCCATTTGTATGTTTGGGACATTTTCGATGTTGAATATCCCTCCCTTTTTCTAGGATAAGAATTTTAAGATCATTGCGCTCTTTTACCAGTTCATAAGCTGTAAAAATGCCTGCAGGACCGGCACCAACTATAATAATGTCGTAAACCATCTAATCAGAAAATTAAATATAAATATTTATCAATTTGCCTTTTAAGAAACATAAGGTAAACCGGGCAAAGTTAGGGATATACGGCAAATTTTTGAGCGTATTTATCTATTATTAAAATATTTTTAGGGTATCATTAGATTGAAAATATTTTTACTTTTGAAGCGTCCCAATTATCTATTTTAATACTACTTCAATGAAAATCAAGAAAATCTCTCTCTCTTTAATGTTCCTGTTTTTTCTGCCTTTATTTTTAATGTCGCAGAATGAAAATGTTGACCTTGGCATGATTTACAAAATCAAACAGGAGGGTCTGAAAAATTCGGGTATTGAGGACCTTGCCTTTTGGCTAACAGATTTTATCGGTCCAAGGTTGACTGGTTCCACTGGAAACACCAAAGGAAATGAATGGGCGAAGAAAAAGATGGAAGAGCTTGGATTTCAGAACGTGAGGATAGAAGTAGCCCGTGAATTCACGCGTGGAGGCTGGGACAACCTGAAAACGTATGCAGCAATTACAACACCTTACTACACCAATTTTGCCTGTAATCCTGTTGCGTGGACAGGTAGCACAAACGGATTGGTCAAGGGTGAGGTTATGCTGTTAGACGTAAAAACAGTGGCTGATCTTGAAAAATACAAAGGGAAAGTTTCAGGCAAAATAATCCTGATGCCCTATGTGGCTACCACTCCCTATGAAATCAGTTTTGAACCTTTGGCAAGCCGTTTGACCGATGCACAGCTCAAGGACCTTTCGATGACTACCACAACCACTCCCCGACGGAGGTTAAATGCTGACTTTACGACTATGATGATACAACGTGAGTTGCGCGGCAAAGTTGCTGAATTCCTTGCCAGCGAGGGTGCTGCTGTAATACTCAATAATTCAGGAACATACAATATTCCACGCTCAACTGGTGCAAATTATGTTTCAGGAGCGAAAGAGCCAATTGCAGAACTCAATCTTCCGAATGAAGACCACGGCCGTATGGAAAGGTTGCTTCGCCATAGTGTGCCCGTAGAGATGGAAGTTGAAATACAAAATAAATTTTTCGACAGCCCTTCTGTTTTTAATGTGATCGGCGAAATACCGGGGACCGATAAATTGCTCAAAAATGAAGTTGTGATGTGTGGTGCCCATATCGACTCGTGGCATGGAGGAACCGGAGCCGCTGATAATGCTTCAGGCTGTATTGTAATGATGGAAGCATTGAGGATCCTCAAAAAACTTAATGTAGCCCCAAAAAGGACGATCAGGATTGCTCTTTGGGGTGGAGAGGAACAAGGGTTATTTGGTTCGCGTGGCTATGTTGAAAAATATCTGGTTGACCCGAAAACGAAGAAAAGTTTACCCGGTTACGCCAATTTTGCAGGATATTTCAATATGGACAACGGATCGGGCAAATACCGCGGCATCTATTTACAGGAAAACGAGTTGGTCAGGCCGATTTTTGAAGAATGGCTAAAACCCTTTGCCGATATGGGCGCTTCGACAGTCACCATAAGGAATACTTCCGGTACCGACCATCTTTCGTTTAATTCGGAGGAACTGCCAGCTTTTCAATTTATCCAGGATGAAATCGAATATGGCCGGGGCTATCATACGCCAATGGATACTTATGAACGGCTCGTTATGGCCGATCTTAAACAGAATGCGGTTATTACAGCTTCATTTGTCTATAATGCTGCCATGCGAAATGTGAAATTGCCTTCAAAACCTATTATGGAAGAAAAACCGGAAGCTGAGCGCAGAATGCCGTAGAGTAGGTATTATTGTAGAGTTCATTATTATCTTAAAATCGACGTCTTCTAAAAATGATTACAGGTTGGCCAATCTGTAATCTTTTTTTTTAGATTTGTAAACTCTGGTTAATTTGATGCAAATTAGAGATTAGTTTTGTACCAAACAACACCTTCATGAACTTTGTTATTTTTCACCTGAAGGTTATTTTTTCATGTTTTGCGCTTATTTGATGCATTCAGACCGTCAAATGGGAGTGAGGAGGCGAAGCTTTAAAATTTAATAGGTTCTGAAAACAGCAACAGATTACCCAACATAATCTATGTATAGATGAGAATTATATCGGAAATTTTTATTGTAAATAACATTTACAATCCATTAATCAAATATTGGAGGGCTTTGGTCGTTTTAGTCCTATGTGTTTTTTTACAGATTTTGGCATTGGTTTTCCCCCATGTATTTACGTACAGGTTGGGGAGAAATATATTTTTGGCTACTGTACTTATAGCCTTATATTTTGACTACTTGAATCATTTACCGATTCTGTCCGAAAAACTAAATGTGAGACTCCGTTCGTTCTATGAAAAATACTTTCTATTAATACTGCTTTGCGCGATTTTTTTTTTCAGTATTGGGGCACTGAATGAAAAGCTGTTTTATAACGATCCGGCAACACATAGTATCCTTCAAGGCCTTACCATTGGAGGGGCAATGCCAGCAAACGATAATGCAGGATATTTACTTGATATACAGTCTTTCCTGAAATACGGTGTTATCCAATCTATTGCTGTTTACAGACCACTTGCGACAATGATTGCGGCAGTTTTTTATAAATGTTGTGGAGAAGATATAATCACTTATTATTACCTGACTACCGCAATGCTTATTCTCGCCATTTTCTGGTTGGGTACGGTAGTATCGCGCCATTTTAATAAAGGTTTGGCCATAATTATGTCATTTTGCCTTTGTCTTTACTTTGCACTGTTCCAGGGATCATTTCTCACCGAGATGACAGGAGGAATAATCGGTATAATTGCTTTTACTGCTACACTAGATGGTCTATTTCGAAAAAACATAGTTGTATTTTTTATGGGAATCCTGCTATTGGGGCTTGCCCTGCAACTACGTACCGGGGCAATGTTTATATTGCCAATATTCGTTTTTTATGGTGCAGTATATTTTCGAAAACAAAACTGGGTTTCTACAAAAACATTTATGATTTCAGGAGCTTTGGTCCTCCTTGCTTTTTTTACAAACCCAATACAACTTAGTTTATTATCTCAAAAATTTGATGTTGCATCCAATATCGGTTATTTTGTTTATCAAATTCAAACGAATTCGACTTATTGGACACAGGTCGAAATAGATAATCCCAAACGCTTTGATGGATTAAAACCATATGACCAGGCAAAATTGGCCAACGAAATAGCACTTCAAAGACTCAGACCCCATCCTGGTACATTTATTGGACATTACATTTTGAAATTATTGCAAGCAATTAAAAATCCGGGGCTTTACACTTTTCATTTCATAGATAAATATTTATCTGGAATTGGTTGCAATTTCACCCTTATTTTATTTTTCCTGACACCCGTTTTATATAGACGCAATTCGAGAATGCATGTACTCTTCTGGTTTTTAATTCTTGGATTAATTGGTTCTATTTTATCTAGTCCTGTCCTGGAAGTGGTAAAAAATAGATCCTATGCTGCCTCCATCTCATTTAATATGATGATATTTGGTGTTGCCGTCGCAAATGGGTTTCTATTTCTAAAAGGTTTGTATTTTACTTCATCGGGCTTACATTGGGATTTTTATTGTAAAAGGAAAATAGTGTGGCTTAGGTTCAAATGCAGTCTATCTCAAATCTGGAAAAGGAATGAAATTGTTCAGCAAGTTCCGAAGGGAGTAATTATTTACATCGTTATTGCTTTGACAATCTTAATAGGACCCGTTATTACCGATAAATTACGCAATTACAAAGCTCCCCAAAAACCCCTTATGGATTCGTTAGCTGTTCAATCAGAAGGGTTATTCTTGTTATCAGTATCGGATTCTCCACATGCTTTTTTTGATACCCAAAATGACTTCGTTGTTACTGATCCCTTGGTAATTTCCAAAACAAAATTGTTAAATAATAAACCCATTGCGACATTGCCAGATTTCCCTTTTTATATGTTCAACGCAATCAATCATTTTGATTTCATGCATCATCGATATTTCTCTCAGTACTTAGTAATTCCAGTAGTTTTGCTTTCCTCAATAAAAATGGATAATATATCAACCATAGTATTAAGAGGAGAGAATATTATAGAGGGTAGAAAGAAAATATTCGTAACAAAGGAGATCTGTAAAGTAACCCTTATAAACTAACTCGCAATCTATGGCAAATAAAATAGTTATTCTTATAGGCAATTGGCTCTACAATAATATGTACATATTGTACAAACCGTTGTACTTTTTATTTAAGTATTATACCGACCGGAATGAAATAGCATTGTTGAAAAGTGTTGTAAAGCCTGGTATTACAATTCTGGATATCGGCGCCAATATTGGTTTTTATACAACAATCTTTTCAAAAGCTGTTGGCCCAAAAGGCCAGGTTTCCAGTTTCGAACCTGATATTACCAATTACCATCACTTGCGTGAAAATACCAAGGGATTATCAAATGTTCAA
Organism: Mariniphaga sp.; assembly: GCA_037128295.1. Taxonomy (GTDB): domain Bacteria; phylum Bacteroidota; class Bacteroidia; order Bacteroidales; family Prolixibacteraceae; genus JAAFHB01. The sequence goes on along the minus strand of JBAXWR010000001.1, from coordinate 65,773 downwards.
ATCCATCATAAAGCAGTGGCATCCGAAACTCAAAATATACTTCTTTATACATCGAAAGAGATAAATGTTGACCATCGGACTTACAAACATGAAAAGTTCGATCAGAAAATAGAAATAACGGCAATCAGCCTGGATGAATTCGTGAAAAATAACGAAGGAATTGATGTGATAAAAATAGATATCCAGGGTTTTGAAATGCAAGCCATGAAAGGCATGACACATATTTTAAAGAACAACCATAATATCAGGATCTTTTCGGAATTTTGGCCCTATGGTTTAAAAATGGCAGGATCTTCTGTTTTGGAATACTATGAACATCTTACAAATCTTGGATTTTTAGTTTATATGTTTACAGCTAAAGGATTAATACCTCTGAACATCGAGGCTGTACAAGGTATGATTTTATTGGATAAAAACCACTATTTCAATATTTATGCTACGCGCCATGTGGACGAGATATCGTTTTGAACATGAATTGGATGAATTGGGAAGGACGCTTTCGCATAGGGAGATTATCCTATCAAAACAATTCCTGAAAAAATTATATGTAAAATGGTATTCCGATTTTATTGCCTGTGCTGAAACATCCCCCCGAGAAAAATACCTGGAAATTGGATCTGGAGGAGGTTTCATCAAAGACATTTTTCCCAAGGTAATAACCTCTGATATTTTGGCTATTCCGCATGTTGACCTTATATTGAATGCAGAATCATTACCATTTAATAATCAAGATCTTGGGTGTATTATGATGTTAAATGTGTTTCACCATATTCCCCGACCCTATTTATTTCTGCATGAAGCTGAACGTTCATTGGTTACGGGCGGTAGTATCATTATGATCGAACCTGCAAATTCTGCGTTTGGCCGGTTTATTTACAGAAATTTCCACCATGAACCTTTTCTTGAAAAGGGTGAAAGGGAAATTGACCCGGGAAATCCTCTTGGAAACTCAAACCAGGCTTTACCTTACATTTATTTTGAAAGGGATGTGGAATGGTTTAAAAACGAATTTCCAACATTGGAAATATCAAGTATCAGGTATCATACACCGTTACTGTATCTGGCCAGCGGCGGATTAACGCGAAGTGCATTGTTTCCGATGATGTTTTATAGAATCTTAACAGGAATTGAGAGGCTATTGTCTCCTTTAAATAGGTATTTAGGATTGTTTTGTACCATTATTCTGGTGAAAAGGTAAGGGAACCGCGATTAAATCTATACCGCTATTTTCGGGGATAAATATTTTATAGTTCACCTTATTCAACTCAATATTTGTTAAGATATCGAACAATCGATATCCAAGCCTGTTGAAAAAATCATTGATTAAATCAAATGAAATACCTTTCTCCTGTAAAGTATATAGGGTGATTTCTAAAATTACAATTGGCCTATAGTTCACGATTACTGCTTCTGCTCCTTTAAGCACTTCATATTCGTATCCGTCAGTGTCGATTTTAATAAAATTTATATCTGCAATATGATTTTTAAGCACAAATTCATCCAACGAAATGTTTGGGATCCCGGATGTGCATTTAGGTGTTCCAAAATGAATGGAATGGTCATTCACAGTTTTGGTGCCCTTCGTCTTTCCACCTGCTGAAAGCAACCATAAGAATATTGGAACCTGATTTTTCCGAAATAAACATCTTATAGGGAAATATACGGCATGCCAATTCGGGATTAAGGGATAAGTTTCTTTTGAGCTTTTCAAAAGCATAATAGGTTGGTTCAAAGGAATATACCCGTCCCATCGAGACCTTTGCCGCAAATTGTAGTAACATCAGACCAACATTAGCACCAACATCAATAATGATACTATCTAACTTAAGTTGCAAATATTTGTTTTTATGATGTATCCTTGGAAGCTTCCAAATAAGTACAATGAAAGTTCAATCCCCTCCGATACATCCACCTCGTACTTAATCTTTTGGCGTTGTACTGTTTTTTTTCATTACCAACAAATTTGGTAATGATCCTGTATAAAATTCCCGCAATAAGGATTTTACTTTTGGTCGAAAACCGGATTGGTTTTATCATAGATAAAAATTGATAGTTGCAATAACATTTCTTTTTCATTACTACAAAAATCTATTTATTTTATCAACCAATGGACAATCAGAAAAAATATTTCAATAGCAATGGGGCATTGCCGAAAAAACGTGGTCTAAATGCCTATTACTGGAACGAAATAACACAATATATCGGCTACTTTGCACACCAAGATTCCAGTGTTTTGGAAATCGGTTGCGGTTGTGGCGATTTATTGGCAAACCTACCAGCTTCAAGGAAAGTAGGGATAGATTTAAGCGATTCTAACATTAAGTATGCCAATGCAAAATACTGTGAATCAGGCATCAGTTTTATCCATATGGATGCCAATGATATCAGGCTAACAGATACATTTGATTTGATCATTTTAAGCAATCTGATCGGTTTTGTAGAGGATATACAGCATGTTTTTCAACAGGTCAGAAAATGTTGCCATCCAAATACAAAAATCATTGTGCAATATTATAATGCTATTTGGGAGCCACTGATCAGGTTTGCAGAAACTATCGGCCTGAAAGTCCGTACCCCTTTGCAAAACTGGGTTGGGATTTAGGATATCAATAACCTATTGTTTATTTCGGGTTTTGACACTTACCGCAATTCAAAGCGTTTGATATTCCCTTTTTACATCCCTTTATTATCCTCAATATTAAATAAATACCTTGCAAAGCTACCACTTGTTAAATTCTTTGGGTTGAACATCTATAGTTTTGCCAAGCCCTTCCACGAAACGGATCCTGAGCAATACAAAGCAAAATATTCAATTTCCATAGTAATCCCTGCCCGAAACGAAAGCGGAAATATCGAAAATGCCATACTCCGTATGCCCGATTTTGGCAAACATACTGAGATCATCTTTATTGAGGGGAACAGCAATGATGATACATGGGATAAAATATGTGAAATGAAAATGAAATATGCCAAATCCCATGATATTAAAATCGGTCAGCAAAAGGGAAAGGGGAAAGCCGATGCTGTACGCGAAGGGTTTAAAATGGCAACTTGCGATATCCTGATGATCCTTGATGCCGACCTTACTGTCCCTCCAGAGGACCTATATAAATTCTATGAGGCAATAGCAAGCGGCAAAGGTGATTTTATCAATGGAACAAGGTTGGTCTATCCGGTTGGTAAAGAGGCCATGAGATCCTTAAATTATCTGGGCAATCATTTTTTTAGCAAAATGTTTTCATGGCTATTGGATCAGCGGTTTAAAGATACACTTTGTGGTACCAAAGCTCTATTCCGAAAAGATTATATCAAGTTGACCAGGAACAGAACCTATTTTGGGGATTTCGATCCCTTTGGCGATTTCGACCTGATATTTGGAGCACACAAACTTAACCTAAAAACCGTTGAAATTCCGATCAGATACAAAGGACGCACCTATGGAAACACCAACATTTCCCGCTTCAAACATGGTCTTATTTTGTTACGTATGTGTGCCTTTGCAAGTCGTAAATGCAAGTTTATCTAAAATTAGTTGAATAATTGACACAAACAAATCAAATGTCCGATGTTTTAATCAAAGTTGAGAACTTGTCGAAAAAATTCTGCTTCGACCTCAAAACCAGCCTTTGGTATGGTATAGGGGATATGTTAATGGAGCTAACCGGTAATCAAGGCACGCATAGCAACGAGCTTCGTAAAAAAGAATTCTGGGCAGTGAATGATATTAATTTTGAAGTGAAGCGCGGGGAATGTCATGGGTTGATTGGCCGTAATGGAGCAGGAAAAAGTACCTTACTTAAAATGTTGAATGGTCTGTTAAAACCCGACAAGGGGCGTATAGAAATGCATGGTAGGGTGGGTGCCTTGATCGAACTTGGAGCGGGGTTTAACCCAATACTTACCGGCCGCGAAAACATCTTTATAAATGGCTCAGTACTGGGCCTCACAAAAAAGGAGATCAGTAGTAAATTCGATGCAATAGTTGATTTTTCTGAAATTGGGGAATTTCTTGATACGCCTGTTCAGAATTATAGTTCAGGCATGAAAGTGCGACTTGGTTTTGCAGTGGCAATTAACATGGATCCTGATGTATTATTGATTGATGAAGTTTTGGCTGTAGGAGATAGTGGTTTTAGAATAAAGTGTTACAACGAAATATACAAAATATTGGATAAGGCCGCCGTCATATTGGTAAGTCACTCTATGCCACAGGTGGGTAAGATTTGTACGAACGGAATTCTGATGGATAAAGGAGTTATCTTACAATCATCTTCCCAGATTTCTGAAGTTATCAATAGCTATTATGGTTTGTTCAAAGGTGGAGTTTTAAGTATTGAGGGCAGCGATAAAGCCAAATTTATTAGTTTATCATTCGGTAATCCCGATAACATGATAAATATTGAAAATGCAGACCTATCCTCTGACAAGCCCATTGAATATTTTTTGGACATTAATAATTCGGTCAAAATTCAGCTAACATTGGAAATCAATAATGCCTTAGATGAATTTAATGTCATTTTCTTCTTTGTCGATATTGATCAGAAAATTGTCTCCCAAACAATGTTTCCCGAAACACCTTTTTATAATCTCCATCAACGACAAACAATACGCTTACATTTTGATGATCTAATGCTGAATTCAGGGCATTATTCCATTTGTTTTCAAATATATAACAAAAGTGTTACCGACCGGGGTGAAGTAATCCTGGGAATAAGGAATTTGTTTTATTTTACGGTCAAAAGAAACTTATACCATGGAGCGGCACCGATTATTTATAATAATAAATGGCAAAATTCCATTGGATAAAACTCCATTTCATAGAATTATAGTTAAAAAAGATGTTTATAAAAGATAAAACCAACGCTATTCGTGGTAGGATTATTTGCATATTGATTTTATCCATGTTGTGCCTTGAGTGTAATCAGGGCAATTCCAATAAAATTGACAAATACGACTTTCTACGTGTTGTTTCGGATTATGCCGACACAATGATTAAATATGGAAGGGATCATTATGGTAAAGAACATTCTTCTCTATTTGCTTCTTCTTTAGATCGGAAATCAATGACGATTGGAAACAAGGATAATTTCGACAGCATTCCTGGAGTTAGGACGAAAGACCGTTCCATTGGTGGGGCTAATCCTATGACTGATATAGCATTATATGAAATTCTATATCATCTGTCTGAAATAAAAAATCAAAAGGCCTATGCACAGGAGGCAGATAGTGCCATGAAATTCTTTTTCACTTATTGTCAAAACCCGGTTACCGGGTTAATGACCTGGGGCGAGCATATTTATTGGGACTTTGAAACCGATACGATCGGTTATCAAAAATATGAATATCACGAAGCCTATAAATGGCCTCTTTGGGATAAAGTTTATGAATTGGTTCCCGAAGCCGGATGGAAATTTGCAATTGGGGAATGGGATCATCAGATTTCAGATAAAAAGACAGGTGATTTCAGCCGACATGCGCTTTGGTCAAAGCATGGACCAGAGGCAGGCGCAGATTTTCCACGGTACGCAGGTCAAATGATCTCATTATGGGCTGATGCCTTTATGAGGACTCAAAATAAGCATAACGAAAGAAGAAATGAAATGATCCAGGCTATTGAAGTCATATTCAATCGAATGAATGATAATCAGAAACGAAATCTTACCGGCTATCTCCCGGCTTTCAGGGATGCAGATTATGTTTGGAACGACAGCAATCTTGAATTGGCTATTAATTTTACAGAGGCTGCCAACCAGCTTTACCCAAGCAGTCTTGCTGAAAAATTAATGTTGTTCTCTTTTATTCAAGATGTGAATTTAATAAATTCACCTCATCGGATTCAGGGTGGTGGTGGATTTGCCCTCACATTAGATGCCAAAACCTGTTTACCTATTACCCGTGCAATGAACAGGCCCTATACAAGTGATTGGGACAGCGGTTATGGATATGTTAGTCATGCGTTTTTGGCCAACAAATGTTTCGAGCGGTATAAACAGCTTGAATTCATCAAACCAGAATATGCTGGAAAATATAGAATCCTGATTATCGCTGCTGCAGACCAATATTTATATTCGACCCCTTCTTTGGATAAGGCTCTTAAACCAGGAACCTTTTCAGATGTTATAAATCTGTTGATCAATTCTTATGAATTAACACATGATGCCAGGTATATTGAGAGGGCCCGGTTTTTTGGAAACATGGGAATTGACCTGTTTTTGGATAATTGCAATCCACTTCCTAAAGCAACGAACAGGAACACTCAGTATGAATCTATCACTGGTGGCCCCGATTTTATGCTTGCATTATTGAAATTGCATATTCTTAAACAATATTAAATAACAACCAGGTGTTTTATATGAATAGTAAATTTGCAAATAAGTTAGTGAAAAGGACATGCCCTGTTTGTGGTTCGGATTCCTGTTTATTCATTCTCGGAATCAAGTATGAAATGCTTTTCCCGCTAAACCCAACCTATCGCAAGGAATGGTTCAGCGAAGCCACTATAGAAAGCGATATCGAACTTCCCATCGTACAATGCAGTTCATGCCAGTTTACCTATTCGCAATATACATTATCAGAGGCACTTCAGTTTGATTATTATACTGTTGCAATTGACAAGGATAAAAGCTTGGAAAAAATATTTACATACCCCAAAAGGAATTGGTTCATTTCCATTTGGAATAGGCTTCATTCATCAATGAGTCAATTGCAGGATCAAATCAAAGTTTTGGATTTTGGATCAGGTTGGGGAGATTTCCTGGCTATCGCTAAAAGTCCCGGTGTTGAAGTGTTTGGTTTAGAATTTGATGTGAGAAAAATTGCTTATGCCAAATCAATAGGGGTACAATCAGGCAACCTGGAATTTATAAAAAACCAAGCTCCCTTCGATGTTTTTATTTGTAATCATGTTTTGGAGCACCTTGACAAACCTTATGAGGCATTGGTTGAACTGAAAAGCTTGGTTAAAAAGGGGGCGGTTGGTTTTATTAGTGTTCCTGATTTCAATGACAATAGCATGAAACACGAAATACTTGCAATCCAGAAAGGAGAACCATTTTCAAAGAATATTGATCCCCTGGGTCATTTAAATTATTTTACACCCGATAATTTTAATCGTCTCATCGAAAAAGCTGGTTTTAAGGTTATTCCAGATTTAACTGTATCTAAGGTTAAACCTACTTATTTAAATCGTCTTAAGACCCGATTGAAAAAAATGGTTGTTGAAAAACAGATGATCCATACATCTACTTCGCTCTTTGTTTATTCCATTTAGTATTTATAAAATCAGCAAACTAATTGAATACAAAAGCTATAAGAATCAATGGGTTTGCACATGGGGGAACGAATATATTATGGAACGTTATGCAATCCCACGTCAACATCTGTTCCCCTATCTTCGAGACGAATGAAATTTTAGGAAATAGATCGAATTTAAATCCAATGTTCAAGTATTTTATTAAAAACCACCGACTTGCTCTATTTTGCAATTTAAAAGGTCATGTGGATAATCTTTTTATACGCTTAAACAGGATAATTTTACCCACACCGTTAACAAATTTAAATATTCTGATTTTCTTGACAAGGTTTTTTCGGAAACATTTCATATCATTTTGATAAGAAATAGTTTGGCATTGTGTTAGGGCTGGAAAAGAAGGGGTATTTCACCGGAAATTACTGGCAGGTTATATACTTCATTTATGAAAAAAATTGTTGAGGATCAAAAATAATTCTGTAATTACTTTATTATCAACTTCGACCAGCTGATTGCATCACCTTTTGAATACGCCGAAAAATTGTTCGAGTTTTGTCATGAAGAGCCTTATCATATCAATAGTCTGAGGCTGAAGATCAAGAAAACACTCATCAATGACGGAATCCACAAAGTTGGATATGAGATCAAAAAAAAATATTGGTTCGACCGGACAAATATAAGTGAAATACTCTTCACAGACATTTCAAATTTACAGGCATCCTTTTTAACAGATGAAGATCGTCAAAAATACAATCGATTTGCCGAAGAAGGTATTGATATTTATAATAAAATCAAAAATATCAATTCATTATAATTATGGGAAACCCAATCACACAATTTGAAGCTTTGGGGAAGATTGTTTCTGCAAGATTCCTGCGTTCATCTATGCCAGATTTCTTAGGGATCGGAGCGCTAAAAGCGGGAACATCATGGTCATATGAAAACCTTAAACAACATCCCGATATCTACCTTTCAGATCAAAAAGAATTACATTATTTTGATAAAAAATTAAACGACAGTTTATTATCTTATTCTAGAAATTTTAAAAATGGGAAAGGTAAAGTAAAAGGTGAAATAACCCCTGCATACAGTATTCTCACGGTTGAGAAAATACGGCTAATTAAAAAACTAATGCCAAAAGTTAAACTCATTCTTTTGATCCGTAATCCAATTGAAAGAGCCTGGTCACACGCAATAATGGATTTGGTTGCCAGGCCAAATAAAACTTTTGAAGAAGTGCCAGAAGAAGCCTTTCTTAGCCATTTTAAATCTGATTATGCCATTAAAAGAGGGGACTATTCAACCGTACTTGAAAATTGGTTGAGTGTATTTTCCAGCGAACAATTGTATTTGGGTCTTTTTACCGATATCGTTGATTCCCCTAAACAGTTACTTTTGGAAATATTCAGTCATCTTGGTGTTTCATCCGACATCTATTGGGATACATTACCATATAATACAATTATTCACAGAAACCCTGAAATTATCATTCCTCAAAAATACAGGGCAATTTTGGAGAGCATTTATTCACCAAAAATTGAACGGTTAGCTAATCAGTATAATATACAACTATAATGATTATAGGGTATTAACCAACTTGTATTAATTACAGGGTGTCTTAAGTTAGTGTTTAATTCATCATAAAGTTAATAATGCATATATTGTCTTATCTGGGATCATTTTTTCAAGCCCGTATAACAGATCCAATTATTATTATTGGAAGCGGTCGCTGTGGCTCCAGTCTTTTAAAACGAATTTTAGATTCTCATTGTCAATTAATTGCATATCCGGATGAAGCCAACAAATTATGGCATCCGAACTCATATCCATTTTCACAAAAGTCGATTGGAACGCCTTCATATGTTGAAGACCCAGGGGGGTTTTCACGTCTTTCAGTAAAGAATTGGCCAACTAATTACCATAATCAAATCAGTAAAGTGTTTTCAGATTTTTTTCACAAAAAAAGCTGTGGTAAAAGAATCCTTGTTATTAAAAGTGCCATGATTTCCTTTTTATTGCCAGAAATTTATTCAATCTTTCCAAAAGCAAAATTTATCCATATTTACCGTTCCGGCCCTTCTGTAATCGAATCGTTCCTAATCAAAGAATGGACAAAATATGATTCTTATTTTAAAGATAAAGAAGAATATTTAAAGTTTTGTGCAAAATGTTGGAATAGTACTATAATTGAGATTGATCATCAAAAAAGTATGCTCAAATTGACCGACAAGAATTTTTTTGAACTGAGCTATGAAGGATTATGTGCAGAACCTAATGAAACATTCAAATCTTTGTCCGACTTTCTTGGCATATCCAGTCATAAATTCAGATTCGATATATCTTCAATTAAAAGTACAAACGACAAGGTAGGTAATTATAATTGTAAGGATGACAAACGGAAGTTATTGGAAATAATGTCTCCTGCCATGAAATTAAAAGGATACGTTTAAGTCTGAATCCTGATTCTTTCGATTTGCCAAGTCAATTCTTCTTATTGTCAACGAACGGCAATTTGTCAGACTCCAGTTTTATGGACCACTTATGGATGGTAATATATTAAAAAATTTAGTCTTTTCATGAGTTTTGAATCAATTGTCGTAATTCGTACAGCAGGCGAGAGAACGCTTACATTGTGTAGAAAACTAATACTAGATCAAGGCATACCGGAGGATCTTGTTTTTGTTGTCCAGGAATATCCCTTTTCAGCAAGTATGCGCCGGTCATTTGAAATTGGAATTGAAATGGGTAGGAAATGGACCTTATGCATTGATGCCGATGTTTTGGTAAGACCAGGAGCTATTGATTATATGATAAAAGTTGCTGAATTACAGGCTGAAAATGTTTGTGAAATACAGGGACATGTAATGGATAAATTCTTTGGGGGGCCACGACAGGCCGGAAACCATCTTTACAGAACATTATTACTTCCCGAAGTTCTCAAACACATTCCTGATGAAGGGACTAATATCAGACCTGAGAGATACACCTTAGGTTTAATGGAAGAAAATGGTTTCCCCTTTGTTAAAATACCGTATGTCGTCGGTATTCATGACGATGAACAGTACAATTTTGATATTTTTAGAAAATGCTATGTTCAGGGAATTAAACATCTTTATCTCATACAACTTTTTGTTGAAATTTGGAAGAAAGAAGCAGAGTATGATCAAGACTTTAATGTAGCACTCTATGCAATTGCAGAAAGCATCAAAAATATGAAGCCGGCCTTTATCAATAGTAAGTATCATCTATACCATGACTTGTTTGCTGCTTCTGGCTTTACAGAGAAACCTAAGTTGGATCATACTGGTTTTACCTTGGAAAGTATTGAGCAAAGAATATTACATTGGAAAATATCTGAATCCTACTTAGCAAAAAACCCTACTATTTTTGGTTTGTTAGAGATAGAAAAAGGTGAAAAGAAAGATGTTAGTCATACACTTCTTTATCCTACATTTATTTTCATTAGTAAGTCTGTTTTATGGATTGGTAATAAGATCGCGACTTTAGCGCGAAGATACTTGTAAGGTTAACTTGTAAATAATTTAAATGTTTATGAATATTCTTTTTTGTTCAACAGATTCAGCTTTTGCTTGTCAAATAGTGGGGGGGGCTGAAACATCTATGCGTTTTATGGCCGAAGTTCTAACACAGACAAAAAACAAACCCATATACCTTACTTTTGGACCCGAAAAGCATATTCCCTTTAATAAGCCAAAATTTTTTAATGGAGTCAAAATTTACACTTATTCCAAAATAAAGCTTTACTATTTAGAGAGGCTTGCAAGACGACTCGGTTCACATGTAAACGTAACTTTGGTAAAAGTTATTAATGAGGTTATTTTTAGATTATTAATTATTTATATACTTAAGTGGGAAAAGATTGATGTGGTTTACACCTATTATGAGAAGGACCTACTTTTAAAATTGTTAAATATCAGATCAAAATATTCCATCGATGTTAAGTTCGTTTTGAGAATGGCTGGATTGTATTGGTACGAAGATATTTTGAGGCATGAATCATTTTTACCGGAATATGAACACATTTTTAATGAGGTTGACTCAATAAACTATTTATCACCTTCGCAAAAAAAATTAGTCGAGATGAAGATAAATGATACAAAGATGACAGTTCATATTAAAAATAGTTTTATTTGTGATATCGGATCCGGTTTTGCCCCGATAAAAAATATAAATACATCTATTGAATCTTTTAATACTTTTAAGATTATTGTTGTTTCCCGGTTTTCAGATTATCAAAAAAGACAAGATATACTCATTAGAGCAATCTCCTTAATAAAGGATATTTTCCCCATGCAGGTCGTACTAATTGGCAACGGCGTTCTAAAGGAAGAAATGGTTGAAATGTCAATCAATTTGGGACTTTCAGGGATTATTATTTTTAAGGATTATATGCCTCAGGAAAAATTGTGGCAGGAAATGGCTTCGGCTGACTTACTGTGCCATCCATGTGAATATGAAGGTATTAGTAAGATTATTCTGGAGAGTATGTCAATGGGTATACCCGTTTTGGCCTCCTTTGTCAGCCCATTGGATGATTATGTGTTTGACGGAAAGAATGGTTTTTTAGTTGAGAATGAGCCTACTTCATGGGCAAAGAAAATTTTATCTTTGAAAGAAAATCGTGAATTAATGAAAGAAGTATCTTTAAACGCGGTTCGGTATATAAAAGAAAATCATGATCCTAACAAAAATATATACAAATATTTAGAATATTTTCAATCCATCATATAAACGGTTTTTTCAATTATGCGGGTTAATTTTAGAATTCTTATAATAATCATAACTTGCACAATAACAATATTTTAACAATAGTCATCTGATTAAATGGGCTTATGAACATATTAATAACTGGCGGAGCTGGTTTTATTGGCAGCAATCTTACAGACGCATTGCTCAAACAAAAACACAATGTGGTCTGCCTTGATAATTTTGACAACTTTTATGATCCCGCGATCAAACGGTTGAACATCAGGCAGGCACTTAATTCACCAAATTATTTTTTAGTCGAAGGTGATATTCGTGACAGTGCTGTTCTTGGAAAAATATTCCGGGAACATCAGATTGATATTGTGGTCCATCTCGCCGCCAAGGCTGGAGTTAGGCCATCTTTGATGAATCCTGGTTTATACTATGATGTGAACCTCCTGGGGACTTTATCAGTATTGGAGGCAATGAAAAAACACAATGGCTATAAAATGATAATGGCTTCATCATCATCTGTGTATGGAAATAATGATAAAGTACCATTTTCTGAAAATGATAGCGTCGATCATCCTGTTTCTCCTTATGCGGCTTCTAAAAAAGCTGCTGAACTGCTATGTTATACATATAGTCATCTTTATGGCTTCGATATCTTTTGTATGAGGTTTTTTACGGTATATGGCCCTCGCCAACGTCCCGAAATGGCAATTCATCAATTCGTAAGGAAAATATTGAAAGGTGAAACAATTCAACTTTATGGGGATGGTTTCTCTCAGAGGGATTACACTTATGTTAGTGATATTGTCCAGGGACTTGTGAATGTTTTGGATCGTCTCAAAGGTTATGAAATTATCAATCTGGGTGAATCACAACCTATTGCTTTAAGAGATTTAATCAAAAGCATTGAATCTATCGTGGATAGGAAAGCTGTTATTGAATGGAATCCCGGACAACCAGGAGATACTGAGATTACGTTTGCTGATATTTCAAAAGCCCAAAGACTTCTTAATTACAAGCCAGAATTTTTATTGAAAGATGGGTTGAAAAATTTTGTTGAATGGTTTATGGATAATAATTAAAATGAATTTCTAAATTAACCTTACTTATCAATTTACCCCTATAAAAATTTATGCCGGAAACACTTATAAAGGTTGAAAACGTATCAAAAAAGTTTTGTCTTGATTTAAAGAAGAGCCTTTGGTATGGATTAAAAGATATGGGCAAGGAGATACTTGGCCAAAAAACCAAAATGGACAATACCCTCCGGGATAAAGAATTCTGGGCGGTAAAAAACATCAGCTTCGAGGTGAAGCGAGGCGAGTGTTATGGCATCATTGGTAGAAATGGTGCTGGGAAAAGTACCTTACTTAGAATGCTCAACGGCTTGATTAAACCGGATGAAGGACGCATAGAAATCCATGGTAGAATAGGTGGGTTAATTGAATTAGGTGCGGGTTTTAACCCGATTCTTACAGGACGCGAAAACATCTTTAACAATGCCGCAGTTCTTGGATTTTCAAAAGATGAAACCCGTGAAAAACTGGAAGCAATTATTGAGTTTTCCGAAATTGGGGCTTTTATCGATACTCCAGTCCAAAATTATAGTTCGGGAATGAAGGTAAGGTTGGGTTTTGCCGTGGCTGCACAGTTGGAACCCGATGTACTTCTGATAGATGAAGTGTTGGCCGTTGGGGATATGGGGTTTGTTTTCAAATGTTTTAATAAAATGGATGAATTGCTTAACAAAACAGCGTTCATCTTCGTTTCGCATAATATGTCGCAAGTGTCAAGGATTTGCACCGGACTAACATTAATGGATTGTGGGAAACCTGTTTTTCAAGGAGCTGAAGTTTCTGAGGGCATCAGCTTATATTATAATTTCTTTGATTTTATGGCAAATAATTTTGTGGCTTCCGATCTGGCAGAAATTGAGGAAATATTTCTTAGTTCCAAAAACAGAAGATCAATCAAACAGGAAAAATTTGAAATTAATCATGGAGATGAATTGAACGTTCATCTAAAAATCAGAATAAACAGGGCAATTATCAAACCTAGTTTAACACTGGTATTTGGCGACAAGGAACAGCGTAGTTTTGGGGACGTATTGAATTTTCAAGATTATATCCATATCGAACAAGCAAGCGGTATATTGTCCACTACTGCCACTTTTCAATCTATTCAATTTGGCCAGGGGGTTTTTTCGATTACAATTGCTTTATTTGACAACACAGATAATATCAGAAAGATAGTATTTCGGAAACAATCGGCAATTTATTTCAAAGTATTCAATAAAACTCATGGATGGGCGCCAATGCAGTTTACGCCTGAATGGAAAATTGGTTAATAAACAATAATTATGAAAAATTCCACTTTTAGTTATGGTCTTTCTGGAAATCTTGGGGATCAGATACAAAGCCTTGCTTGCGAACAATTTTTAACAAAAATTGACAAACGATTTGACAGGGATGCTTTAAAAGAGGTGACAGAAGAAGAGAAGTATATGACAATTATGCAGGGTTGGTTTTCGCATACCCCGGAAAGGTGCTTTCCTCCTTCAGCATCAATTGTTCCTGTCTTTTATGGTTTCCATATTGCCAACCAGAATGACAATATCAACCATTTTTTAAACCCAGCATCTGTATCCTATTTTAAACAACACCAACCAATCGGTTGTAGGGATAGAAAAACAATGGAAATGCTTATTAATTATGGTGTTGACGCATTCTATAGCAAATGTTTAACACTAACCTTTCCAAAAAGGGAGGCAGAACCACAGAATGGGAAAGTATATCTTGTTGATGTTGAAAACATGAAAATTCCTGAAGCAATTTCAAAAGAAGCAATTTCTGTTTCACATATAGTCAATCCACTTTGGGGTGAAGAAATAAAATATCTTATGGCAAAAAAACTGTTAAATTTATACAGGGATGATGCCAGGTTAGTAATTACAAAAAGACTTCATTGTGCTTTGCCTTGTATTGCGATGGGGATTCCTGTTGTTTTTTTTGGTAATCCCGATGATTATCGAATTTCAATAATTAAAGATCTTAATATCCCAATTAATCCAATAGTTCTTTCAAAGGAAAACATGCCTAATCAGCAGTCCATACCTCCGAAATTTCCTTTTCTTAATTTTTTAAGGAAAATAGAAACAAAAACACTCGAGGAAGACGATACATCAAAAATTGACTGGAACCCAACCTCCATATTATTTGAGGAGGAAAAAAAAGAAATAATAAGTAATCTTAATCGGCTTATTCGTAGAACTATTGAAAGAAACAGTTGATTCCCGAAACAAAATGTTAAACAAAATTCAAGGCTTTGTTTTTGAGTTGCTTAACCCAAGAATTTCAAAAATAAGGAAAAGTAATCTTACCTACCTGTCTAAATACGCATTGCTTAATATTTCACAATCAATAAAAAGCATTGAAGCAGATAAAGTCCCTGGTATTTTTGTGGAAACAGGTTGCGCCTTAGGCGGGAGTACCATCTTAATTGGCTTAACTAAATTAAGGAGCCGCATATTAAGAGTTTATGATGTTTTTGGTATGATACCTCCACCATCAGTCAATGATGGGATTGATATCCATAACCGGTTTAAAAAGATTCAGGAGGGGTACTCTGAAGGAATAAATGGGGCGTTATATTATGGCTATGAAAAAGACCTGCTGAATAAGGTTAAACAAAATTTAAAAAATTTCAGGTTAACTGAAAAAGATAATATTCAGCTTATCAAGGGTTTATATGAAGACACCTTACAAATTGACGAACCGGTAGCCTTTGCACATGTTGATTGTGATTGGTATTCTTCGGTAATGACTTGCCTGCGAAATATCGAACCAAATTTATCAAAAGGTGGTATAATGATAATAGATGATTATTATGATTGGTCTGGTTGTAAGAAAGCTGTAGATGAATATTTTATAGAAAATATTAGAAATGAACATTTCCAGTTTAAAACTATGCACAAGAAATTGATAATCAGGAAAAAATAATAGAATGGCCAAAATCAGTATCATTCTTAGTTACCGGAATCGCGACAATGAAAGGTTTAAACGTTGTCTTGATTCTTTTAAAAAGCAATCGTTCACCGATTTTGAAGTTATCTTAATCGATTAAGGAAGCGATGAAATATATAGTAGTATGGTTAAAACTTTAATCATCTCATATTCTTTTTGTCGTTATTATTATGTCAATTCTCAAGGGTTACCCTGGAACCGGTCACATGCAATGAATATTGGTATTCGCTTGGCCAAAAGCGATTACCTGCTTTAAACAGATATAGATGTTATTCATTCATGGAACCATCTGGAAATTCTATTCAATTCAAGAGATAATCACACTTCTATTTATACGCCAGTTTATTGGCTTAGGGAGGAATTTTCAGACTACGATGCAATTTTGAATAACCGATATGCGATCAAAAAAAACGATTACACTTTTATCAATAGGGCAACTGGAACATCTCACTTTATCGCTAAAGATATTTTGGAGGCAATTGGAGGATACGATCAATTTTATAATTTTGGTGGAGTAGAAGACCGGGACATGGCCTCCCGGCTGCAAAAAAAAGGAATAAATGAGCACTGGCTTAAACTTGGCCAAGCCCCTTTATACCATCAATGGCATCCCATAGTTACCAATGAGAAAGAGGGGTTTTTCCCTGATAAATGGTGGGACGACATGAATATATATTTCCAACTGAATATTGATAGAATAAAAAGGAATGACGATAATTGGGGCAAATTCATTTATTTGGAAGACAGACCTGTTTTAAATTCAATCGGGAAAAATTTCGAGCTCGATAATGAAAGGTTGGGAACCTACGATAAATGAGATGTCATTTGTAAGCTCATCCAAAAAATTAATGAACTTGATACAAATGAATGTCTGGTAATCAATATCCCACAAGAAAATCATTCTTTTAGGAAAGCCAGAATTATCGATTTAATAAATAAATTTCTGAATAGAAAAAATGCCAATTTGAGATTGGAATATATTAACAGAATCGATAGGGACAAACATTTTCTACCGCAAAGGGACATCACATACACTATTTGGCAGCTTTATATCTTTGAAGACAAAATTTCAGATCTTTACTTTCTTATGACCGAAAACCATCAGCAAATTAAAATTTGCAAAAAGTTACAAACAAATAATTTAGATCATAATTAAACGATATGCACCACGTTGTTTTTGCCATTACATCCAAAGGGTATGATATCTATTCAGCAATGACGAGAGTCGCAATTGCTTCGATCCGTTTGACCAATCCGCAATTTTTGATCACTGTTGCCTGCGATAATGAATCAAACATAGCTTTAACAAAAATTGGTCATCCATTGCTAAAAATGGTTGATCATTGGAAGGTTGTGGAAACTCTACAAGGGGAAGATTCCTTCCGGAATCGTTTTGTAAAAACTAGTTTAAGGAGTGTTATAAGCGGACCTTTCTTGTTTCTGGATAGCGATATACTTGTAAGGGGCGACTTAAGCCCCATTTTTCAAATCAATGCTGATATTGCTGGTGCTAGAAACCACTCTAGGCAAACACTTATAGAGCAGATCTGGGTGAAAGATCAGGAAATACTGGATGCGATGAACTGGCAGGTGAGCGATAAGGTTTACATTAACGGTGGAGTCATTTTTTATAATGATAACCCAAAAGTTTACTTATTCGCCGAAACCTGGCACAAAAAATGGTTAGAAAGTTATAACATACATAAGCGGCACAGGGATCAACCTGCCCTTAATTCATCACTTTTCGAGTGCCAGCTTAAGATGAATATTTTGGAGGACAAATACAATGCACAAATTAAGACTAGCGTAAAGTCAGCATGGGATGCAAAATTATGGCATTATTACTTCTCCGTAGAAACCAGTCTATTAACCCAATATGAAATTGAATTAACCCAAAAGGAATATCAAAATTATCCAAACCTAATGGAAATTATCCAGATGATAAAAAGAAAGCATCCGTGGCGAAGGGATAATTTTTTTGATGATTTAGTTGCAAGAAAAATAAATAAACAAGATTGCATGACCAAATATGATCAAACATGGTTTCAAGGCAACCGAGTAGATGCCATAAAGATGTATTTGTCTGAAAAATATATTTCTGTACTAAAAAGACTAATTAGAAGAGTTCTGTCCTTAATTAATATATTTTTGTATTTATTATTATGTTGCCCGGATTATTGATATATGCTCTATAGGAAAGGGAATGGTATTGATCTCTCACGAGTATAAATGTAATACATGTTTTTCAGGAGAATCATTCAATGAATACCTGATTCATAAACGTAAAAAAGGCTAAATTAATCAGTTTTCAGGTAAGTCCAATATTCTGATATTCCTCTGGAAATTAAAACTGTAGATATTTACGTGTTTCCGAGCAATTGGGAGAATTTTCCCAACGAATGTCGCGAAGCTATTAGCACAGGGAAAGCTATTATTGCCGGTAAAATTGGGGGAATGTATGACATCCTTAACGAAGATCATGCTGGTATTTTGATAAATCCTCTTGATTATAAGGAAATTGCTTCCAAAATAAAAAGGTTTTTATGCCATCCATACTTAATTTGGGAATATATTTTAAGGGCTAGAACAACTTTAATCAAAAAAATACAATAAAGAAAAAATTTGAGACAAAATCGAAAATGAGTTTTTAAAATATTCTGGCTTATAATTGCCTCCTATTTTACTGATCCTGTAAAATCTTTTAGTTCCCCATTCATGGCCTTTTTGTACTAACCTTTTGTATCACGTTCGATGCAAATTTCAAGTGTCGTTTCAATAAACATTTCTTTAACGTATTGACTTCCAATAATATTTTTATGCCATTTCTCTGTCGTTTTCGAAGGGGGATATAAAGAAAGTAATCACAACCACTCCGACATCGTTAAACAGCTTTGCCATTTCTGCAACTCTTCATATATTTTCAGGTCGTCTGGATGCTGAAAAATCGAGATCCTGGTTGATCGTCATATGGGTGTTATCGCCGTCGGGTATGGCAGTTCTTATTCCTGCATCGAAAAATTGCTTTTCAAGTTTTCTTGCAATAGTCAATTTACCGGATCCGGAAAGGACAGTAAGCCAGAGAACAATCGCTTTGTGCTCTTTCATTTTCTCTTTATCCTGACGGCTTACTAAAAATGCCTCTTTTGATAGTTACCAGAAACTTTGAAAGAAAACCTAATTTTTCAAAAAAACAAGACGGACTTTACCGAATGCCTACTCTGTATAAATATCCAAATGGCTTATAAAGAATAAGCAACATTGGATTAGTGGTTTTTATTTTTTTAGAATCGGTATAACAAATCAGCTTTGTTTTTAAGAAAGCAATTTTGTAATCATAAACCGGAAAGAGAAGTAATCCGTAACGAATTTCTTTGAACGAATTTGCTATTGCTTCGAAAATATTTCTTGCTGGAAGTGCTAAGTCCACTGATTCGATAACTTTTTCGCAATATCTTGTCATTAAATCTGGTACTTTTAGTTTTATATCAAATAATGGTGGATCAGCGAAAAAGATAATTGCTAATGAGTTATACAAAGGTAAGATTGATGTAACGTCATATTTTTGAGCTATTTTATTGATTTCTAACCAGTCAAACGAGGTATTTAGCATATAATCTTTAATATCGACGAGCCATTTTAATCTTTGCCATCTGTGAATGGATCCATGTATCAGCAGATAGATTAAATTGTATTCATTTTTAAATACTCTGAACTCTCTGTTCATAAATACTTGATTTATTGTGAACTGCTCATAGTTGAAGTCGAAGTCCAAATTGAAGGATTTCAATTCACTGGTGATTTTCCAATGGATCTCAAAGCACACTTCTGAATGAGGATGAAAAAAAGAAATGTGCCTGGCATAACTATAAAGTCTTAGTCTCTCTTTTTTATCTTCCGATAATTCAACCTCTGCGCAATAACCGCACTTGACTAGATAATTGTATATAAGCGAAATATTGTTAAAATCAATAAGTATGTCCAAGTCATGGAATCTTCGGACAGTGGCATCATTGTAGATCCGTTGGGAAAGTAGCGGGCCTTTTAAAGGGATGAATCGGATATCCATCTTTCGGAATTCGTCTGTTACTTTTATAAACTCTCGGATGACTTTGAAATTTTTGATAATGTCCTTCTGATACAATTCTTTATTATTGGTACCCAAAAGGCTGTCGATCTGAGGATAACTTAGTCGATGTCTATTGTAAAGAATGTCTGCTGTTAACTGCGTTTTCATGCTAAAGTTGTTGTTTATCGAACATTTCTTTAAATATCCCGTTTATTGCCACGAGATCGGTAAAAGTTCCGTTTTCTACAATCCGGCCTTCGTGCATCACATAAATATGATCTGCAATTTTTAGGTTATGAAGCCGATGCGTGATAAGGATTACAATTTTTCTGTTGAACCGCTCACTGATCTCTTTAAACAGTTCGTATTCTGCTACCGGGTCGATGTGGCTCGTTGGCTCGTCAAGTACCAATATTTGAGGGGAACGATAAAACGCCCGTGCTATTGCCAATTTTTGCCATTGACCCCCACTTAACTCTTCGCTGTTTATAAATGAACGTCCCAGAACCGTATTGTATCCCAAAGGCTTCCCAACAATAAATTCGTGGGCTCCTGCACTGATTGCACTTTGAACAATATTGGTCTCATCTGCCGCCTCGCCAAAGCCCAACCTGATGTTTTCGCTTATACTTGTATAATACTTCCCAAAATCCTGAAAAACAACAGATACATTTTTCCGAAATTCTTCTTCAGGAATATCCTGAATATTTTTCTTCCCCATAAATATTCCCCCAGTATCGGTATCATAAAGCCTACAAAGCAGTTTGGCCAGTGTCGATTTCCCGGAGCCGTTTTCGCCCACAAATGCAATGATGTTGCCAGATTCACAGGAAAAATTAATATCTTGAAGGACAGATTTTTCTGAATTTGGGTAGGCAAAACTTAAATTTGAAATTTCCAATTTGTCCCATTTTTCAATTGTGGTTTCATTTGATAACGCAATCGGAATTTGTGTTGAGGGCATATCAAGAAATGAGAAAATATCGCTTAAAAATAGTTGTGACTGGTAAAGCTGAACCAATGTGGTTAGCCAGGTTTTTAAGGCACTTTGTAACCGTTGGAATGCTGAAAAGTAAAGGATAAAACCCCCAATTGAAATGGCTCCTGCTATAGTTTGCATGGCTAACCGTAAGTACATCAGGCTGATAACTACTATTTCGATAACCTGTGCCACCAAACTTGCAATGGTCTGCTTCTTATTTAACTCCTTTTTCTCATGGAATAAGAGTTCCCTGATTTTGCTAAACCGTTTTAAAAAATAGGAGCCAAAGCCGAACGCACGTACCTCTTTGGCATTTACCTCTGTGGTAAGTACCAGGTTCAGATATGCTGATTGCCTTTCAAGTTCCGTACTCTTTTTCTCCAGCAGATAAGTAGATTTCCCATTGTACCATCGAATGATTATAATTGGAATTGCAATGATAACCAATGAAACAGCATAAACCCAATCCAAAGAAAAGAAAAGCGCGGAAAGCAGGAGTATCGAAATCGTTGACTCTATCAATTGACTGATCGTATTTACAACAATCGGCGCCTTGTAAAGTGCTTGATGCTGAGCTAAATGCAATGTATTGTGATACTCTGGGTTTTCGTAATATTCCAATTCAACTTCGATCGCCTTTTTTATAACTTCTTTTGACAAATGGTCGGTGACCAACTGCTGCTGAATACCTGTAAGGTAAATGGAAAAATTATTAACAACACTGTTAACCAATTGGATTACAAGTAAATAAATAATCAGTTCTACAACTGTATGTTGCCCAATAGATTCCTTTTTTGAAATAAGATCCACTAACTCCTTGGTAATGAACAAAATGGAAATAGGAAGAGCCGATTGTAGAACTTTCAGAATAAGGTTCGTAACTGAAATGGCACGTCCCGATCGCCAGATGCAAGCCACAATCTTCCCAAAATCATTGACCTGAAATATCCGTTCGGTTTTCGTCATCTGGCAATGTATTTTTTAACCCGTTCAACAAGAACATCGCAATTCAAATTGAAGCCAGTTAGTGATACAAAATGTTCCTCTTTAACCGTCAAGTCAAGCAATCGAAGATTTCCTTCTTTTATCTTTTTCCTGTCCAAATCGAAAATTCCAAAAATGGTACTCATCGGGTCAAATTGTAAAAATTTCTTTAAAGTTGCTATCCCCTCTTGGCGAGATATAGACATAGCCAGATCTTACCCAAGCATGTGCCCCAAGTTCCTTCCGGTCGTTGAAAAACAGGCCAAGCGAAAAAACCGAGGGGATACCCCTCCATGAAAGTATAAAGCGTGCAGCAACAGATTTTACAAGACAGATATTCTTCCAAAAAGCAAGCTTATTTGCCCGGTGAATGGATTTGCCGATCTTGATAAGAAGGCTTAGATCCGATTCTTGTTGTGGATACCTAACCGGACGGAGCAATTTAATGTAGTGCCTGAATGGAAAACAAACGATTATTTTTGAGATAAAAAGAAGGACAATTGCTTCAATAAGCAACATCTTTTCGTCGTTGGGAAGCGATAAAAATTTGGTGAGCAATTTATTCCTTTTTTATAATTCCCGACTTCTCCATCTTCGCCAGAAATTCTATAACTTCTGACCTGCATTGTTCAAGCGTTACTTCGAATTCGGACTGAAGCAAATCGGTAATTTCATCGAAACTTTTAGGCTGTTCAATCATCTCCCAGATTCTTTTTCCAACCGGGTTCAAACTAAAGTATTTCCCCTTTTGGATGTCCATCATCACTAAGTTTTCTTCAAGGTTGCCATCGAGGATTTCGTTGTTTCTAAAATATTTATCCATTTTAATTAAATTTCAAGTTTATTGTCGGCACTAAGATATCCAAATTTTTTCATTATACCGTTACAATAATCCACAATTAGCTCTATATCGTTATCTGACAAGTAGTTGTGATAGTTACCGATTTCACCTTTCCAAAAAAAAGATTTGCATTTTTGTAACCGTTCTTGAAAACCAGTCTCTTCTTCCATTTTTCGAAGTAGTTTGAAATCGCTGTGCCCTATAGCCCTGACCAACCGTTCTTCGTCATATTCCAATCCTAAAAACCGGATGACTGATCCAAAGGCTTCAACTGGTCTCCGCTTCATATCTTCATACCTCACAAAATGGATAGGGATGGCAGTTTGGTTTTGCCAACTCTCTACATGGCTGTTCCACGACAACAACATTTGTCGCAATTGGCCGTTACTCTTTCCCGCAATATAACTTCTTTCGTTGAGCAATAATTTGATTGTTTTTTCAACTTCGTTTGCGCTATGGTTTGCATAAGAGACACATACATCCAAAGGGTTGCGGATAAAATAAACTGCTGCTTTTGTACAATCTTCGGGGAACAAAGGAGACCCATTGGTAGTGAGAGTGTAAGCATCATGGGCTTTCCGATAGCTGATTTGCTCCAATTCTTTTGAAATCATCCTATAAATATCCGGACGATAGTAATCCACTTCTTCAGGAGTACATTCAAACGGGTTTAATCCGGTCATCTCCTCAAAAAGTGCCGCATTGCCAGCAAAAGGAGTTGATTCGATCTCTTCAAGATTGACAGGTGTTTGCCTGTTGTTCAAATAATTGGACAGAAAAATCCGAAACCAGGTATTTCCTGATTTTGGATAGGAAACCAACCAGACGAAATTTTTCATTCACCAATCTCTTTTCTGATAAATGCCATCGTTTCACGAACATCACATTTGCTTGGTCTAACTATTTGTTTTACAGCAATTTGAGTTGAAAGTTTTAAAAGTTGCCTGAAATAGGTTTTCTCAGTTTCAGGCATCCCTTTGAGGTACATCTTCCGGTAGATTTGATGCCGGATCGCATTGTATTTTTCAACTCCATTCAATTCTTTTACTATAAACTCCTCTTTATTATGCGTAGCAAGAATATAGAGTTGATCGAACCGTTTTTCCTCAATACAAGCATCGCTTACGGGCAAGTAATATTTTTCTATTGTCGGCCTGATTTTTTCCAGACTTGTACTCGTTAGGTTTAACTTTTCAAGGGTGTCGTCCCATAATTTTATTCTTGTACAGATCGGAAAAATTGTCGTTTGGCTATCTGTGATATTTAAGGGTGTAATGTCGTCATTGATAAAAATGCCCTCATTCTGGCAGAAAGAAGCCACCACAGATGATTTTCCTGCCCCGCTTGCCCCACAAATAACAACTCCCTTCCCATTGTAAACAAAGGAACTGCCGTGAAGGGGCAGCATGCATCGCTGATGAAGCAAGACTCCAAAAGCCGAACCCGCAAGAAACAGGTAAACAGAAGCACGGTCTGCTTGTTCGTGTGGATCAATGAATATTTCATTCCCATTCCGAACCAGGTACCGTGCAATCCGATTAACCTCCATAAAAAACTCATTTCCCTTTACCTGAAAAGAAGGATAATCCAAAACAGGGTTATCGAGTTTTAGAATAGGATGTTTGTAACTGATTGCTACATTTGGGACTGGAAAATCAATAACCATTCAATATTTATATGTTTAATACTAAAATAGAATATCACAATTTATAATTTGAAAAATCCCTCACAAAATGAGGGACGGAAGAACCTTTAGGAAGCCAAAACTTATCTATTAAGAAAGACCAAAGGAAGGGGCCATCTTCAGAAATATAAGGATTCTTGCTCTTGTCAGTAAGTTCAATGTCCAGATCAATCATTTCCGGTTTTTTCCATATTGCTTATGTTGTCGAGTTTTCCATGATTCTATTGCAAATTTTTTTAATAAAAATGATCGTAACAAGAACAAAACTAATCATTATTATCAGACTACAATTGTATGGGTAAAATATTTATTTTTAAACATGTTGTGCGAGTCGATGTCGGGAATAAGCTGCCCATATTTTTTCCGGAATTCGGTCGGTGCTATGGAATTGACATGCAGTTTTTCGAAAAGACTTATTCTTTCAGAAAGGCTTAGGTTTATGAAATTTGGAAATAAGCTGTTCATACGGTCCTCGATCCTCAATATTATGGCATTATGTCGCGTCAAAACCCCAATTGCCTTCTCGAAGGTTAAACTATTATCGTTTACAGAGTTCATTAACAAACATTTGAACGATCTGCAAACAAAGGGCCGGCAATTGTAAACCGCACATAAATTATCTTTCAGGTAACAACAGGGCTGCCGGAAAGCCCGTTCATGGGTCACTTCGTCTGTTAGGATACTGATTTGGGAAGCTGGATCGATTTTTTCGTCATCATTCAAGCGCCCTTTCGCAAAGAGTGACCCATCGCAACAAAAACCGCACCGCTTGTAAATATTTGCAGTATCCATGCCCAATTTCAATATTTTCGCTTCAAACTTAGCCCTTTGTAAATCAAGGGGCAATATACCTTTTGACCAG
Organism: Mariniphaga sp.; assembly: GCA_037128295.1. Classification (GTDB taxonomy): domain Bacteria; phylum Bacteroidota; class Bacteroidia; order Bacteroidales; family Prolixibacteraceae; genus JAAFHB01. The sequence continues at coordinate 40,364 of JBAXWR010000001.1, read as the reverse complement.
TTCAACCTTGCGAAGATAGGCACATCGCAAATCAAATTTCTTCCAAAAGCCTATCATATTTTTGGGGTATGGACTGTTAAACAATTTTATATAGGCTTTTACATTGCAAAACGGCAGGTGGTCCTTGTCAGGAACAGCGTTAAAAAGGGAGGTAAGGTATTCTTTCCCCTCTATCATTTTTTTATGCCCATAGAGCATCTTAAGGGTTTCGGACTTGTCCCTTCTGTTCCTTATCGATTCGGTAAGCGTCCCTTTCATTATCTCGCGGAAAAGCAGTCGCGCATCGAAGTTTTCGTAAGTAAACCTTATCGGTAAAGAAAACCAAAAATCGAGCACCTCTTTGTCCAATAAGGGATATTTGTATTCAAAACCATATTTTTCGGCATACATAGTCCAGTTATCCATCCTCGTTGGGATATGGTATAAATATAATAATTTCATAATGAATCCCTTACGGTTGCCATAACCAAATACGTTTTTCCGGTTGTGAAAAAAGATCAATTTCCTGTGCTTCCAAATAAACGAACCCTTCAATAAGCGGAGCTGAGTCCAGTCGGTCCGCCTGAAAGTGGGGAGCAACCAAAAAGGAACGAGCAAGGGGAGCAACTCCGCTGTTGCCATCTTTAAAGAAAACAAGATTCCATATCTTTTTAGGTATTTGATGAGTAAAAAAACATTGGCATTGAAAAAACAGAGGTTCAGGAGTCCCCGGTTGCTCAAAGATAGGAATTCATCGCCTCCCCAACCGCTAAAGAGGGTGGTGACTCCATCTTTGCCAGCCATCCTTAGGATTGGATATTCTATGTGCTGAATTTCAAATTCAGGTTCTGTGGAATCCTTGACTATCGCATTTTTTTCGAGCTTAAGGTAACGGACCGGAACACCTTTCCCGGTCGAAAACTCCTCAATAAACTCTTTTTCGTTTTTTTTATTTCCTGGGTCAATCAATTCTTCGGGGGTCAATGAATAGCCTATAAGTCGGGTTTTATCATCGATGTGATCAGCCAATATGCACGCAATACCTGTCGAATCGAGCCCCCCGCTTACATGGACCCCTGTTTTACCGGGTTGGACACGTGCCAAAGTGGCACGTACAAGAAGTTGGCGCAATTGGATTACGGCCTCACCGAACGAAATGCTGTTGTTGGTCTCAATTTTTTCAGGTTGACAATAGGTTGTTGTCCTGATACCCATAATAGATACTGATAGGACAGTACCAGGAGTAACTTTATAAATTTGTTCAAAAACCGTTTGTGTATAATTTAACCTGATCCTAAGAAAATGTCCCAAAAATGGGTCTCCGACAACCGGGCAGGAAACAGGCCAGATTTTGCTATCCCATATTCGTGCGATGAAAAATAAGGCGGTTTGCCATATAACAATAGGCCAATGGTCGCGCACCAATATGATCGCGGATCAAGTGTACTTCGTTGTTTTTTTGGTCAATAACCACCACCGCAAAATCACCGTTGATTGAATTTGCGCAATAAGTGCCCCATTTCAAAAATGCCTTGGCAAATGCCTCGTATTGATTGTCGAAGGAAAAAAACGTTTTAAGATATTCAAGGTTGTAGATCCTTAGGTCGGCCAACAAAACCAAATGCTGGTACATGTAAATGGCACAATTCGATTCCCTGCCGGGAAAATGCCCATATCCGATCGCATAATTTACGGCCAGCTCAATATGCGACACGAAATTCTCCCCGTTTACAGACCGTTCGAGTTTTGTGAGTTCCCCTTCTTTAATATTGACCCCTGAAAAATCGAGGATCCCAAAGATGTAACTCATACCGACCAGATCATAAAAACCAATTCATATTCCAGTGCCTGTTTCTTTCCTGTAATTTCAGATTGCAAAGGCTTAGGATTGAAAATTCAATGTTAAAAACTTCTCATTAATAAAAACCCCTACCAGAAAAAAAGACAGGGAAAATTTATTGTCGTATTCCAGCAAATAATTATTTGATTGATTGGCCAAAATGTGAAATAAACCCGTATTGCGGTTTCGGTAAAACTTAGGAACCTGCAGGCCCAGAATCCTTAGTTTCTACAAATTCAGAATAACCTTTGGAGGTCATCTTAATATCCAAATCGATAATTTCCGGTTTTTGCCAGATTGCTTTGGGGGTTTCGTTTTCCATGGTATTGCTTTTTTGAGTTTAAATTTATTTTACCTTTGCAAATGTATAAATTTATTAATCAAAAATATTGTCAAAAAATATTTTTTTTATTCTTATCAAGGTTGCGGACACATTTTTGTTCTATTTTTGCGCAATATGAGCCTGAAAGACAACATTAAACAGCTTGGAAATTCAAAAAATATCTTTATCTATCTATTATTCAAGATATTGAAGTTTGTTTGGTTTGTTTTTCGGCTTTTTACAAATGAGAGAATGAGATCCGAAACCTTTGTAGGTTCGTTCTCCCGGAATAACCTGCACCAAAGGGCCACTTTCACTATAAACAACCGTTATCCATTGGTTTTCGAAAAATGTACCGAATATTTTTCGAGCCGTAATAACATATATCCTAAAATACTCTCCTTTGGATGTTCAACCGGCGAAGAAGTGTTTTCATTGGGTGAATATTTTCCACAAGCTAAAATCATTGGTGTGGACATTAATTCCTGGTGTATCCGACAATGCAAGAAGATGAGCCGAAATTCAAACTTTTCATTCTACAACCGCATATCCAGGACTTTTGAGATTTTGACGGACTTTGACGCTATCTTTTGCATGGCAGTTTTTCAGCGGACCGAGAACAGGACAAGCAGTGATAACAATATTGTCAAGGGACATACATTTGAACAATTTGAATCTGAAATCAAGATTTTGGATCAAAAACTCAAAGTTGGTGGCCTGTTTGTTATCGACCATTCCGATTTCAGTTTTGCGGATACCTCTTGTGCAATTTATTATAAACCACTTAGTTTTGAGAAAAACCAATTGTTGAGAAGGAGGCCTCTTTACAATATAAGGAATCAAAAGATAGCCGATGAACAAACAAATTTTCGGGTCTTTGAAAAGGTCGGGTTATAAAGGTTTTGATTTGAATTTATTATCTAATATCTCATTCAGTATAAAGTAATCCAGCACCATTTTTCCGTACTTTTTTCTGAATTCTGCTTCGCTCATAGTTCCCTTAAAATGCGAGTTGAATTCTTTCATTTTAGCTGTTAACGAATCTCCCTTGTTTTCGGGATGATATTTAAATAGTTGGTTTTCAATTTTCGTCTTTAGACCGGTTACATCATCAATATTTTTCATTGCACCATCGAAAGAGATAATTCCTGTTCCTAAAGCTTTGAGAAGTTTGCATTGAAAGGATTCACAAACAGCGTAAGGCCTTTCAGCGTAAATAACACAGATATTATTAATATAATATGGACAAGGCTGTTTAAATGACCGTTTTTCCTTCTCTATAATTTCAAAAGAAAAGTTTGTTGCGATTTGCTCGTTTTCCTTAATTCTGGCATGATTAAACAGGGTTCCGTCGCAACAGAAACCACAATAGATACAAATATTTTGATTGACGTTGCTCATGATACAAATGTAATAGGATTTTATTCTGTGTTTTTGCGGCTTCTATTTAACGCTTATAAATTCCCAAATTATTTCATCTTTCAAATCCAGAGGATTTGTATGTTTATAGAAATTGAGCCAATGAACGATACGTGTGACTCCGGCCGGAGTCGCACATGGTATGCCAACGTTTTTTTCTATAAACATGTGACCTCGCCGAGGTCATTGTTTCCAAACGCATATATATCACATTATAAGGATATTAATATTTTTTGAAATATAATATTATGCAAACGTACCTACAACCGTAAATCTTTTCATCCCCGGCCTAACGGTAAATTTAATTGAAATTTGGGGTAAAACCAATCTATTCATTGCTATAATTCAAATATTCCAGTTTTTGAAAACCATTCGAATATTTGCGAAACCGACTCTTCCGGAATATTATGGGAGGTAGGTACAATGAGATCCGGATTTTGTGGAACCTGATATGGGCTGCTAATCCCGGTGAAATCCTTCAAATCACCGTTTAACGCCTTTTTATACAACCCTTTGGTATCCCGTTCGATGCAAATTTCGAGAGTTGTGTCAATAAATATTTCTTTAAAACAATCACTTCCAATAATGTTGCGTGCCATTTCCCTGTCGCTTTCGAATGGTGAAATAAAAGAGGTGATCACAATCACACCTGCATCGTTAAGCAGTTTGGCCATTTCTGCAACCCTCCTAATATTTTCATGTCGTCCGGCAGCTGAAAAATCAAGGTCATGGTTGATTGTCATACGGGTATTATCGCCATCGAGAATAGCCGTCCTTATTCCGGCATCGAACAACCGCTTTTCGAGCTTTCGTGCAATTGTCGATTTCCCGGACCCGGAAAAACCTGTGAACCAGAGTACAATAGCTTTATGCCCGTTTAGTTTCTCTTTATCGTGACGGCTAACCAAAAAAGATTCTTTTGATAACAACTGTTTACCTTTTGTGATAGGTTCCTGAACTTGTGCTGCAATATTGGTAAAATGCTTTTTTAACATGAATAGCAAAATTAGCTTTGAAAAATCGGTTAAAATTAATATTTCCAAATTAATTGAGGGCTGGTCTATTGTGCTGTTTTATACGATAATCCAAAACCAAACGGAAACAAGGGTTTTTCAGAATTATACCGAACATCTCCAATTGATTTAAACCACATTTTTGTTCGAGGATGAAAAAAGAAATGCGCTTGACATATTTGAAAAACCCAAGTCTTAATTAATATAAAAACCTTGTCTTTGATCTGAAATATCCGCTCTTTTCTCGTCATCTGGTAATGTATTTTTTAACCATCTCAACATTGCGCAGGTAAAAACACCGTAACTCGAATTGAAGCCAAGTGGTTATACCTTTATGGGGAAGATCACTTTCAAACAATTTCTGATAGGCTTTCAGATCGAAAAAGTGAAGATGTTGCTTCTCTGGAATCAGATTAAAAAGTGTTCCAAGGTATTCCTTTCCTTCAGCCATTTTTTGCCTTGAATACTGTATCCTTAGTGTTTCACTTTTATCCTTTCTGATCCGGACCGATTCGGTAAGGATTCCTTTCATTACTTCGCGGTAAAACAACCTTGCATCGAGGTTTTCGTAAGTAAACCTAACTGGTAAACTGAACCAAAAATCGAGAACCTCTTTGTCGAGAAGGGGATATTTATATTCAAAACCGAATTTTTCGGCATAAAAGCTCCACGTATCCATCCTGGTGGGGATATGGTAATTCTTCAACAAATTTAAAATAAACCCCTTACGGCTTCCATAACCATAAATATTATCGCGACTATGGAAAAATATTATTTTCCAATGCTTTCTAATAAATGAAGATTTAAAAAACTTGAGATTGGACCATTCCATTCCCCGGAAAGAAGGAAGAAGCCCAAATGGAACAAGTAATGGAAGTATTTCAGTCCGTATCGCAAAAATGGTCGACCGGATACCACGTTCTCGCAAAAACTTTAGGAGCCAACCCGGTTTAAAAGTGAAGGCAAAATGGTTGAATGAACCCCGCGTACTCAATGACAGGAATTCATCACCGCCCCAACCACTGAAGAGCGTCGTAACCTCATCCTTTCCAGCCATACGTATCGTGGGATACTCCATGTACATGATCTCAAATTCAGGTTCTGTGGCATCCCTGGCAAATTCGCTTTTATCAAGTGTTAGATACCGAACGGAAACCCCTTTTGCATTTGAAAATTCCTCGATAAAATCTTTTTCGTTCTTGTCATCCCCCGCATCGTTCAATTCCTCAGGAGTCCACGAATACCCAATCAACCGATTTTTGTCATCAATGTAATCAGCTAATATACAAGCTATTCCTGTTGAATCAAGTCCACCGCTTACATGAACACCAGTCTTTCCGGGTTCAAGTCGTGCCAAGGTTGCATTGATCAAAAGTTGGCGCAAATGATCCGCAGCTTCGCTGAAAGAGATTCTTTTATTTGTTTTTATTTTATCAGGATGCCAATAAACCCTATTTTTAACCCCATCCAATGAGATGGTTACAACATGACCTGGTATAACTTTGAAGATCTGTTCAAAAGCTGTTTGCGAATAGGTAGTTGTGAGCCTGAAAAAACTCTTTATTAGCCTGGACTCCGACAATCTGACAGGAAAGAGGCCCGATTTTGCAATCCCATATTCATGTGACGAAAAAATAAGGCGATTTGCCAAATAACAATAGGTCAATGGCCTTACTCCAATATGGTCACGGATCAGATGCACTTCATTGTTTTTCTGGTCTACGATCACAAAGGCAAACTCTCCATTGATATAATCTGCACAATAGATTCCCCATTTTAAAAATGCTTTGGCAAATGCATCGTATTCGTTAATGAAATCGAAATGAGCTTTAAGGTTATCAAGATTATAGATGCGAAGGTCGGCCAACAAAACAAGGTGCTGATGGTGATAAATGGAGCATCTGGGATCCCTATAAGGTAAGTGGCTAAATCCCAACGCATAGTGATCCCCAATTTCAGTTTGTGTAACAAAATGTTCTCCCTTAACCGCCCCGTTAAGTAACAGTAGATCTTCTTCTTTTATTTTTCCCCCATCGAAATCGACAATGCCAAAAATGTAACTCATCGGGTTCAGATTGTAAAAATTTCTTTAAAGTTGCTGTCCCCTCTTGGTGTGACAATGACTTCGCCCGATTTTACCCAGGCATGCGCCCCAAGTTTCATTCCATCGTGGAAAAACAGGCCAAGCGTGAAAACCGAGGGGATCCCCCTTCTCGAAAGCATAAATCGCGCAGCAACCGATTTTACAAGACATATGTTCTTCCAAAAAGCAAGCTTATTTGCCCTGTGGAGCGATTTGCCTATTTTAATAAGAAGGCTCAAATCCGGGTCTTTATGTGGATCCCCCACCGGACGGAGCAATTTAATGTAATGCCTGAACGGAAAGCCGACAATTATTTTTGAGACAAAAAGAAGAACAATTGCTTCGATGAACAACAGCTTTTCATCGATTGGAAGCAATAAAAACTTGGTGATCAATTTATTCTCTTTTAATGATTCCCGACTTCTCCATCTTCGCCAGAAACTCAATAACTTCCGACCGGCATTGCTCAGGGGTTACTTCGAATTCAGCCTGAAGCGAATCGGTAATTTCATCGAAACTTTTTGGTTGTTCAATAAGCTCCCAGATTCTTTTACCAACCGGGTTCAAACTAAAATATTTCCCCTTTTGAATGTCCATCATCACCAGGCTTCCATCAAGGTTGCCATCAAGTATTTCGTTATTCCTGTTATATTTTTCCATTCCTTATTAAATTTCAAGTTTATTATCGGCACTAAGATATCCAAATTTTTTCATAATACCGGAATTGTAATCAACAATTCTTTCTATATCATTATCCGACAAGTAATTCCGATAATTACCGATTTCACCTTTCCAAAAAAAAGATTTGCAATTTTGCAACCGCTCATTAAAACCAGTCTCTTCTTCCATTTTTTGAAGCAATTTGAAGTCGCTGTGCCCGATTGACCTGATCAACCGTTCTTCGTCATATTCCAATCCCAAAAACCGGATAGCCGTACCAAAAATCTCAATAGGCCTAAGCTTCATATCTTCATACCTCACAAAATGGATGGGAATTGCAGTTTGGTTTTGCCAACTCTCCACATGGCCTTTCCACGACAACAACATTTGCCGCAACTGTCCGTTCCTCTTTCCGGCAATAAATCCTTTTTCGTTCAACAATAATTTGATCGTTTTTTCGACTTGACTTGCACTATGATTGGCATATGATACACATACGTCCAATGGATTACGGATAAAATAGATTGCTGCTTTTGTACAATCTTCCGGAAACAATGGTTCACCATTGCTATTGAACGTATAGGCATCGTGGGTTTTACGGTAACTTATACCTTCAATTTCCCTTGAAGCAAACTTATAGATTTCCGGACGATAGAAGTCAACCTCTTCCGGGGTCAATTCGAATGGATTTAAACCTGTCAGCTCTTCAAACAGGGTAGCGTTCCCGGCAATAGGTGTCGATTCGATCTCTTCAAGAGTTGCTGGTATTGACCTGTTGTTCAAATAATTGGATAAAAATATCCGAAACCAGGTATTTCCCGATTTTGGATAGGAAACCAACCAGACAAAATTTTTCATTCACCAATCTCTTTTCTGATTTTCGCCATTGTATCACGAACATCACATATATTCGGTCTAACTATTTGTTTTACTGATACTTGAGTTGACAGTTTCAAAAGTTGTCTGAAATAGGTTTTCTCGGTTTCAGGCATCCCTTTGAGGTAAATTTTCCTATAGATTTGATACCTGATCGCATTGTATTTTTCAACACCACTAAGCTCTTTTACAATAAACTCCTCTTTATTGTGTGTGGAAAGAATATAAAGCTGATCGAACCGTTTTTCCTCATTATAAACCCCGCTCAGCGGCAGGTAAAACTTTTCTATTGTAGGCCTGATTTTTTCCAGGTCCATGTCCGTTAGGTTTAACTTTTCGAGGGTGTCGTCCCATAATTTCAGCCTTGTTCTTATGGGAACAATCGTCGTTTCGTTATCCGTGATATTTAAGGGAGTAATGTCGTCATTAATAAAAATGCCACCATTCTGGCAGAACGAAGCCACCACAGACGATTTACCTGCCCCGCTTGCCCCACAAATGACAACTCCCTTCCCATTGTAAACAAAAGAACTGCCGTGAAGTGGGAGCATATTCCGTTGGTGAAGCAAGGCTCCAAAAGCCGAACCCGCAAGAAACAGGTAAACAGAAGCACGGTCTGCCTCGGGGTGTTGGTCAATGAATATTTCATTCCCATTCCGAACCAAATACCGTGCAATCCGGTTAACATCCATAAATAATTCGTTTCCCTTGACCTGAAAAGCCGGATAATCCAAAAGGGGGTTATCTAGCTTTGAAATAGGTTGATTATAATAAATTGAGACGTTTGGGACCGGAAAATCAATGACCATATGGCATTTTTGGCTTTATAAGAAAATGAATATTCATATTTTGAAAAAATCCCTCCTATTAAGAGGGATCGGTGTTAACTTTAGCAAACTTAAAGTTCTTACTAGTATGGTCCCCAATTTGGGCCATCTTCAGCATTAGAATAAATCTTATCAGTAAGCTCAATGTCAAGATCAATCATTTCAGGCTTTTGCCAAGTTGCTTTCTTTGAAGTTTCGTTATCCATAATATGCGTTGTTAAAGGTTAATAATAACGATTATAATAGGGCAAAACTAATAATTTTTACGAGATCCTAATAGACTTGAATAAAATATTAATTTTAATCTGGTTATGCCTAATCCTGTTATATTACCTGATTAAACTTATATCTTTTGATAATGCTTGAGCTGCCGATTGATAAATATTTTTAGAACTTTGCGGAATAAATAGGAACATATACTTTAAAAATATGGCAGATCAGTTCATTTCCCCTAATAAGACTTTCCACGATAAAAAAGGTGTTTTCTTTGATATGGACGGAGTACTCTATGATTCAATGGGTTACCATGCCAAAGCATGGAGCAGTGCATTCGATCATTTTGGGATCGATTTTCCTCAGGAAATGGTTTATCACAACGAAGGTCGTACGGCATCCTCAACGATTAACCTCGTGTTTCAGGAAAATGAAAACAGGAATGCTACGGATGTGGAGATCGATCAGATTTATTCCAAAAAGACAGAAATAATCGCAGACTACCCTGATGCGTTGCCATTCAAAAGTGCAAAATCATTAATGGAAAGTCTTAAAATACAAGGATTTGCAATTTGGGTTGTGACAGGATCCTCACAGGACAAATTTTTGGATGCTTTGCTCCTTGATTTTGATGGATTGATTTCCCGCGATCGGATCGTTTCAGGACGGGATGTCACGCATGGCAAACCACATCCTGAGCCATACCTCACAGCCCTGGCAAAATCTGGCCTAAAAGCTGATGAAGTTGTCGTGATCGAAAATGCACCTTTGGGCATACAATCGGCCAAAGCCGCTGGGATTTACACAGTCGCGGTCAACACTGGTATCCTCGCTGATCGCATCCTTTGGGATTCCGGTGCCGATATCGTGATAGCTGACCTTAAAGAACTTGAATTTCTCTAATTGATTAACATACAATTTAATGAAACCATTTCAACTTATTTCCAAATTTCTATTTATTTCCTTGTTTCCATCTATTTCCATATTTCATCTTATTTCTATTTCTCAATTTATTTCCCTATTTCTATTTATTTCAACTTTTAAATCTGGAGGTGAAGAAAATTATTGGAAAGGTACTTCTGTGGATTTCAAGCATGGCAATCTGAAGGTTTCAGAAAATAAGCGGTTTCTTGTTTTTGCCGATGGTACGCCGTTTTTTTATTTAGGCGATACAGGATGGGAATTATTTCACCGCTTAACTAAGGCGGATACCGAAAAGTACCTCGAAAACCGAAGAGCCAAGGGATTTACAGTGATCCAGGCAGTTGCACTAGCCGAACTTGATGGCCTGAATACGCCCAATGCCGAAGGTAACCATCCTTTGATCGATAACGATCCTTTAAAACCAAACGAGGTTTATTTTGCCCATGTTGATTGGGTGATCAAAAAAGCAGAAGAAAAGGGAATTTTTATCGGACTTCTTCCAACATGGGGCGATAAAGTGGATAAACAATGGGGAAAAGGGCCTGAAATTTTCAATAAGGACAATGCTTTTCAGTATGGGAAATGGATTGGCAACCGGTATAAATCATTTCCAAATATCATCTGGATCAACGGTGGAGACCGCGACGGTGGAGGTAAGAACAAAGAGATTTGGGAAGCAATTGGCAATGGGATAAAATCTGTCGATCAGCGCCACCTGATGACTTTTCATCCCTGTGGAGAACGCAGTTCCTCGGAATGGTTTCAGCAAAGCGAATGGCTCGATTTCAACATGTGCCAGACAGGGCATGGACAACGAAGTTTTGCGATCTATAAAAGGATTATTGCCCATGATTATGATTTACAACCTGTCAAACCATGTTTTGATGGTGAGCCGCGCTACGAAGATCACCCTGTTGGTTGGAAACCTGAAATTCTGGGTTGGTTTGACGATGCAGATGTTCGTCAGGCTATGTATTGGGATCTCTTTTCGGGAGGTTTTGGCCATACTTACGGATGCCACCCTATCTGGCAAATGTTGACACCCGAACACGAACCTGTTGGCCTGGCACGCCACAACTGGTACGATGTGCTTGATCTTCCCGGTGCTGGAGACCTTGTTCACGCACGCCGGTTAATGGAGTCCCGTCCATTTTTGTCACGTGTGCCCGACCAGTCATTGATCACTTCTGCCTATTATCCCGAAACGGATTATGTTGTTGCAACCCGTGGGAAGGGATATGCCATGGTATATATTCCAACAGGGTGGGACGTAACGGTGCAATTGGATAAAATCGGTGCAAATACAATCAGGGCATGGTGGTTCGATCCGCACAACGGAGAAGCCAAATCAATTGGGAATTTTTCCGGGAATGGTTCGAAAACTTTCCAAACCCCAACTAAGGGGCGAGGCAATGACTGGATATTGGTTCTTGATGATGAGAACCGGAATTATAAGGCACCAGGTATATAATAATTTAAATACCTGTATTATAATTACTTAATCCTCACATTTGCATTTTTCAATGCAATCGAGAATGCCTGTTAAGGCTGAGTGCTTTAAAAAATAAAACGTATTTTTCCCATCACGCTTTGAGTTTAAAACGCCCTTGTCTTTAAGTATCCCCAAATGATGTGAAGTAGTCGATTGCTCAATTCCTAACCGTTCGTGAATTTCGGTTACTGAAAGGTGCACCCCACCATCGAGATAACCAACAATTGCTATTCGCATGGGGTGTGCAATTGCCTTTAACATTTCGGTCGCCACAGTCAACTTATCGATATTTAATTCAGTATAGTTCATTTTCACGGCTTGTTATAGATGCTTTTGAATGAGAATTCGAACATTTTAATTATTGATGCAAATATATGAATAATTATTTTACGCCTTCGGGAATCATCGACCTGCGAAATCGGATCCAACGATGAATGAAGAAAAAGTATTTATTAATATTCACATATATAAATACTTACAAAAGACAATTTGAAAGAAATTCAAAATATGAATTGGCAATTTAGAATGGCTACAAACTATTTTTTCGGGATCGAAATTAATTCTTACCTTTGACGTGAGGAAGAACAACCAGGAAGGAATACAATTTTTAAAGAATGTCATCTAAAGAACTGATTATATCACCTATAAGAGAGGAGCTCGTTAAATTTGAGCCCTATTTCCAAAAGGCAACGAAAAGTGACTTACCACTGTTAAGTACGATTATTAATTACATCCTGCGCCGTAAGGGAAAGCAAATGCGCCCGATGATGGTGTTTCTTTCGGCAAAATTGAATGGCATTTTCAATGACAGAACCTATCATGCAGCCTTAACCATAGAATTATTGCATACTGCCACCCTTGTTCACGATGATGTGGTTGACGATTCATATCAGCGCCGTGGTTTCTTTTCTGTTAACGCGGTATGGAAGAATAAAATAGCCGTTCTGGTAGGGGACTTTATATTGGCAAAGGGGTTGCTTTGGTCGATTGAACACCGTGATTACGATATACTTGACCATATCTGCACCGCAGTTCGTGATATGAGCGAAGGCGAGATCCTTCAGATCGAAAAGGCTCGGAAACAAGACATTACAGAGGAAGTTTATTTTGAAATCATTAGGAAAAAAACAGCCTCGCTACTGGCAACAAGCGCAGCGGTAGGAACTTGTTCTGTTACAGATGATAAAGAAAGAATTGAACGAATGAGACTTTTTGGGGAGTACGCTGGCATGGCTTTCCAGATTAAGGATGACTTGTTTGATTTTCAAAAATCGAACCTTATCGGGAAACCTACCGGGAATGACCTGCGGGAAAAGAAAATTACCCTTCCCCTGATTCATGCCCTAAACAATTCCGAGAGCAAAGACAAGTCAAGAATATTAAAAATCGTCAGGAAACATACAAAATCAGCATCCGATATTCGCGAAGTAAACGAATTTGTAGAACTCCATGGAGGTTTTAAATACGCCGAAAGGATTATGTATGCTTTTATTGAACAGGCTACCGGACAGTTATCGGTATACCCGGAATCGGAGGTCAAATCTGCATTAATTGAATATGTCAATTACATTACGTCCAGGGTAAGTTAAGAAATTATACTCTTTACAATTCTTTTTAATGCTAAAAGAGCTGCGGCTTTGTGGTAATTGAGAACTTGTATTTATCGCCACGGTATAACGATTTTTCGATTTCGACAATCTTACCATCACTGTTAAAGATGGCCCCATCTAGAATAAAAACCGCAAGCGGTATTCCGGCTTCAAAATAATTGGTCGGTTCGTCAGGTAATAGGATTGTTGTTCCCATAGTCCGCTGTACTTCCCCTAGTTTCAAGTGGTATTTATCTTCGTAAATTTTGTTCAACGAATCCTCAAGGTCCAAAAAGTTGATTTTTGGACAACAAGTCATTGATATATACTTGGTTTCGTCCTTTAGAAGTGTCTCATTGGCATAGCGCAAACGGTGAATTTTCAGGACAGCACCTTCGATAATATAATGGCGGCCATTGATGTTGGATGAAATTCCGTTTTCGAGAATCGTTTTTTCAAGTATAATGTTCCGAGGTGTAAAACCCTCTTTGATCAGGTTATTGCTGAAACTCTCAAGGTCGTTCTGGAACGACCCCAGTACCCTTGTGAGGTGTTTATCTTCAGAGCGGTTTAAAACAAACGTCCCTTTCCCTTTGATGCGGGTAGCCCATCCATTTAACTCAACTTCGAGTAAACTTTTACGTGCGGTGGTATTGCTGATCTTATAAGTCTTGATCAGTTCGTTCTCAGAAGGGACTTTATCACCAGCCTCCAGTTCACCAGTTTCGATCCTCCGAATGATCTCCTTGCTGATTGTCAGATATTTGGGACTAATATTCTTTACCATAAAAGAATTGTTCGATATGTTGTACAACAGTAAATCAATAAAACACAAAATAACACAAATAATAGTTGCATATTTTAATCCAATACTTATATTTGTGAAAAATTAACTTAGTGCGTTAGGTTGTGAAGAAAAGAATAAAATTCCACTATTGGGTCATTGTCGGATTGTTGCTTCTGGCAACTTCGTTAAGTTTTCTTGACCGGCAGGTACTTTCAGTATCAATTCTGAAAATCAAAGAGGATCTAAGTATTACTGATATTGAATACGGCTTTATCAACTCTGGATTTCTGATCAGTTATGCGATCATGTTTACGTTGGGTGGGATTTTAATTGATCGTTATGGAAGCAGGTTGGGATTGGGTATTTCGGTTGGGTTCTGGTCATTTGCCACCCTGCTTCACAGCGTATCCACCAGTGTTTTTCATTTTGGGGCCTTCCGTTTTATGTTGGGATTGGGCGAAGGTGGCTGCTTTCCGGGAGCAGTCAAGGCAGTGATCGAATGGGTCCCTAAAAGCAAACAAGCCCTGGCCAACGGGATCGCAATTGGCGGTTCCGCTATCGGTGCTGTTATCGCACCACCACTGTGCGTCTATCTTTTGGCAGTTGTTGGCTGGCGGTCAGTATTCCTGATCAGTGGAGGATTTGGATTTATCTGGCTCGCAGCCTGGCTGATCGCCACCCGTGGAGCTAAACATCCTGATATTCAACAAGAAATTTCATTTGATCAAAGACCTGAAAACAAAAAGAGCAAGGTAAAAATATCTTTACTCCTTAAAAACAGGGAAGTACTTGTATTTGCTGGTGTGCGTTTTATCCTCGATCCCATCTTTTATTTCTACATGTTTTGGATTCCGAAATTCCTCCACGATTCACACTCCTTGTCGCTGGAAACAGTTGGAAAAATTTCATGGATTCCTTTTCTTGCGCTAGGAATCGCAAATATTTTAGGTGGGTGGTTTTCAGACCTGATTTTTATAAAAACCGGTAACACAAATATTGCAAGGAAGATGGTGATGGGTGTTGCAGCAAGTTTAACAATCCCAGTTATTTTGGTTGGTTTTCTCAATTCATCAACCGTGATCATTATCCTGATGTCGCTTGCTTTTTTTGCACATGGATTATGGATTACCAACTATATCACATCCATCAGCGATATTTTCGGAAAGCAAACAACTTCAACGGTAGTAGGCTTATCAGGAACAGCTGGTGCGTTATCATCGCTTATCCTTAATCCGGTGATCGGTTACATTGTAGCCCATTATTCCTATTCGGCCATGTGGTGGTATTCGGGAATCATGTACCCCCTTGCCTTTGTGGCCTTTATTTGGTTTATTCCAAAGATTGAGTTGAAGAAAGTTTTTTAATCAAACATAGATGCAAGAATTCCTTGGGAAAATTTCAAGGATGATTAATTCCTTAATTTTTTGACCTTTTTTACTTAGTGCGTTATTTACAAACCTATAAAACGTTAATATGATTTTAAACGATGATCATTTAAGTACAAACAACAAAACCTCATTCATCAGGATTGGGGTTTTCGGAGTAGGGTACGATAAGTACTGGGAACAATTTCCGGGACTGTACGAGGAATTGATGAATAAGCAGGAGCGGTTCATCCAAAAGATCAACACCCATGACATTGCGATGGATATTGTTGATTTTGGTATGGTTGACTCCCCGCTTAAAGCCTACGAAGTGGTAAAGCGGATGGAAAGTTCCAACCTTGACTTGTTATTTTGTGACATGCTCACCTATGCCACTTCGGGTACTTTCGGAATCATAATCAAAACAATCACTGTCCCGATCATCCTGGTAGCCCTGCAACCTTCAAAGGCACTGGACTATACAAAAGCTTCAACCTACATGCAACTGCTTAACGATGACATTTGTGCCATACCAGAATTCGCCGGTGTAGCAGTGCGTATGGGAAAAAGGGTTCCCGAAATGATCATCGGGACGTTGGACAATGATCCAGAAGTCGATGAGCAAATCAACGAATACTGCAGGATCGCCAAAGTATTGCATGACCTGAAAAACGCCCACCTTGGACATCTGGGCCATCCGATCAATGCGATGTTAGACATGCACACCGATTCAACGATGCTCACTTCATTCTTTGGGAGTCATATCGTCCAGTGCGAAGGGCATGAGCTGATGAAAAGTTACAATCAGGTCACCGACCAGCAGATTGCCAATGCTGAAAAGCAAATCCTTGATTTCTTCGATACTCCAGATCCGGTTTCCGACCCCATCTCAATGAAGCTTCAGTCTGAAGACCTCCGGATTGCCGCTAAGGTAAGTGTCGCACTGGAACACTTTGTAACAGTTAATCAATTGAGCGGATTGGCCTATTATTACGACGGACCTGAAGATAGCGATCTCAGGCAGGTAATGTCGAACCTGATTGTTGGAAACTCGTTGTTGACGGCAAAACACATTCCTATGTGTGGCGAATCGGACCTCAAAACGCTGATCGCACTGTTTATTTTCGACAGGCTTGGAATCGGTGGAAGTTTTGCCGAATTCCATCCCATCGACTTCAACGAAGGTTTTGTTCTGGTAGGTCACGATGGGCCCCATAACATTTCCATTGCCGATGGGAAACCAATTCTCCGAAGTTTAAAAAAATATCATGGCAAACCAGGACATGGGGCTGGGGTTGAATTCAAAATTAAGGAAGGTCCGATTACGATGCTCTCCATCAATTCAACGTATGAAGGAAAATTCAAATTTATTATTGCCGAAGGGGAATCGGTCAGTGGTCCCATCCCGCCCACCGGCAATACGAATACCCGCGGTTTCTTCAAACCAGATATCAAAACCTTTCTGAGAAACTGGATGAACGAAGGTCCAACCCATCATTTTGCATTAGGGATAGGGCACCATGCCACAATGATTGAAAAAATTGCCCGCTATCTGAATGTCGAATATGTAATCATCTCAAAATAAATAATATAAGTTTTCATTACCAACAAATTCAAATGATTATGGAAAGAAGGATCCGATTAATTTGGGCATATGCGAAAGATCATATCCCGTGCCAGATGAATTTACGTCTGTTGCCAATTGTCTTTTTTAGTTTGATGCTGGCCTTTCAGGGATTTGCCGCTCCGGCAGAGCAGGGAAAGGTGATTACAGGACGGATAACCGGAAGCGACCGAATGGGTCTGCCGGGCGTCAATGTTACGGTCAAAGGGACGACCAAGGGGGTCATCTCTGACTCTGAAGGAAAGTATTCGATAGAAGGTGCTACCAGAGATGCTGTCCTAAGCTTCTCATTTATTGGCTATACCACCCAGGAAATTGCCATAGGATCAAAATCGGTCGTCGATGTAATTTTATTGGAAGATCTTAAGAAACTGGATGAAGTCGTCGTAGTAGGTTATGGAACACAGCGCAAAAAGGATCTTACCGGTTCAATATCACGGGTATCTTCAGCGGATTTACTCCAAGCCTCAACATCGAGTTTCGACCAAATGCTTCAGGGAAAAGTTGCTGGCGTACAAATTTCACAGACTTCCGGGGCTCCAGGCGGAAACGTAAACATTCTGGTAAGGGGTGTAAGCTCGATTACAGGGGGTAACCAGCCATTGTATGTGGTTGACGGTTTCCCTATCGTGTCGGAAAACAGCGGATCAGACATGTCCTCTTTTGGTAGCTCGACCTTTACTTCTGCCGGAATGGCTAAAAACAATACAAACAGAATCAACCCTTTGTCTTCCATTAATCCTTCGGATATTGAATCCATTGAAATTCTTAAAGATGCATCTGCAACAGCCATTTATGGTTCACGCGGCGCAAATGGGGTTATCATTATTACAACCAAACGGGGAAGTTCCAAAAAAGCCCAGATCACTGCCGATGTTTCATATGGCGTTCAGGAAGTGTCGCACAAATTGGATATGATGACTTCACAGGAATATGCAGAGTATGTTGCCGAGGGTCGCGACAATGCTTGGGTGTTTTCAGGAGGGGCACCCGGTGCACCAAATTCGCTCAGACCGGCCAGCCAGCAGGTAAGACCAGAGTTCAGGACACCTTCATCTATTACTACAAACACAGATTGGCAGGATGTCATTTTCAGGATTGCCCCGGTAAAAAACTACCAGCTTTCGGCAAATGGTGGAAGCGAGAAAACGAAATTCTTTCTTTCCGCCGGTTACTTTAACCAGGAAGGGATTGTTCTTACCTCAGATTACAAACGTTTTAACATGCGCTCCAATATTGATGCTCAGATTACCGACAAAATTAAAATAGGATCATCCATTTCAGGATCATACGGATATGGAAGGTTTGCCAATACAGAAGGGCATTATGGAGACGGAGGTATCCTCGATATGGCATTGGCTGCCTCTCCAACTATTCCAATTTATGATACACTGGGAAACCCCTATTTTAGTCAGGCTGACGTGACAGATGGTTTAGGCTGGCTGGCCAACCCGCTCTCAGTACTCAACGGTTACTCCGACAATCGGAAAGTCGCTGATATTCTTTTCAATAATTTTGTCGAATACAAAATTCTTGATGGGTTAACTTTTAAAAGTTCAATCGGGATCAAATATGCGACAAGTTCAATCAGGCTTTGGCGGTCGTCGGCAGTACCCAACTATACCAGTCTTAATTATCCATCGACCGCCGGTACAACAAAATCTCAAAATATCAACTGGCTGAACGAAAATACTTTGATCTATAAGCATACTTTCAATAAGGTACACAACTTTGATGCTTTGATCGGTTATACGGTTCAGAAGGATAACTACGACCGTTTATCCGCCGGAGCTTCCGATTTCCCTACAGACTATGTTCCCTATATTACAGCAGGTATTGTCAATTCAGGACTGCAGAACGAGATCGAGTGGTCGATGATGTCGTTTATGTCGAGGATCAACTATTCGTACGACGGGAAATACCTGTTTACCGCGACTGTCCGTAAGGATGGAAGCTCACGGTTTGGCAAAAACAACAAATGGGGCACATTCCCTTCTTTCTCATTGGGATACAATGTAACAGAAGAGCCTTTTATGAAATCGTTTGAATCAATCAGCAACTTGAAATTAAGGATCAGTTACGGGCTTTCGGGGAACAATCAGATCGGGAATTATTCACAAATCGGTTTATTGAACCCAACCAACTATGTTGAAAGTGGCAAACTAAAACCAGGTCTGGTTCCAAGCAGTTTGTCGAATGACGACCTGACCTGGGAAAAATCGAAGCAGATCAACTTCGGGATTGACCTGAGCCTTTTCAAAGACAGGATCACAATGACAGCCGATATTTATAAGGACAACAAAACAGATTTGCTTCTTTCTGTCGAATTGCCTGCCGCTGCCGGGATCAATAGCTCCACCCAAAATATCGGAGACGTTGAAAACAAGGGTATGGAATTTGGAATTCAGACCCTGAACATCAATGGCAAGAAATTCAAATGGAACAGCAGTTTCACAATCAGTTCAAATAAAAACAAAGTGCTGAAACTGGCTACCGAAGGGGGAAGGATTACCAATTCGGCTTTCCAGATTACTCAGGTAGGGTATCCGATTTCGAGCTTTTACATGTTGCATGCCATCGGTGTATTTCAAAATGCACAGGAATTGGTTGGGGCAGCCCTGTTTCATCCCAACACACAACCCGGCGACCTGAAATTCGAGGATGTCAATAAAGATGGGAAGATCAATGCAAACGACTATACAATCGTTGGGAGTCCATGGCCTGATTATACCTGGGGATTTGACAACAAATTTACATATGGCAATTTCAGCCTGAGCGTTTCATTGAATGGGTCACATGGTGCAGAAACGTATCTTCAAGCCGGAACGATTTTCCTGAATTCCGCCGGAGTACAAAATCAGTTGGCTACCCTTTCGATGGGCAGGTGGCGGTCAGAAAGCAATCCGGGCAACGGAATTATGCCAAGGGCTATCCGGAATAATTATGCCAACGGGTTTGGAACCTCGTCACATTTCCTATTCAATTCTTCATTTACAAGGATCAAGGATATCAACCTTGCCTACCAGTTGCCACAAAAGATTGTTTCAAAAATCGGGCTTACCAGCCTCGCGGTTTTCGCAGATGTGACGAACTTATATACTTTCACCGACTATCCGGGTTACGATCCGGAATCGAGTACCGCAGGCGACAATGTGGTCAATTCTGGAGTGGATTACTTAACTTACCCACTTCCAAGGACTTATACATTTGGTGTGAAATTGGCGTTTTAATTTAAAAATACAGAGATCATGAAAAAATATATCCCCGTTTTTATATTACTCCTACTGGCATTTGGTGCCTGTAAGGATTTCCTGTCGTTGCAGCCAAATTATCAGATCAACGAAGTGAACTATTACAAAACGCAGAAAGACTTTGAGACTGCCCTGATCGGAAACTATTCCGAGCTGCAAACTCTCCACAATGGCAATGTTTTGTATTTAGGTGAACTTACCACTGACAATGCCGATATCCAATGGTCGTCACCCGATGTTGCCGAAATGGAGTGTGATGAGATGAACCTCACCTCCACAAACACTTTTGTTTACAATGTATGGAAATCATGCTTTGTCACGATTGCACGTTGCAACAACATCTTATCGAGAATCGACGATGTTGCGATGACTGATGCCCTTAAATCACAATACAAAGGCGAATCAAAATTTCTGCGCGCTTACTGTTATTTCTATCTTGTGAGGTTATTTGGAGATGTTCCAATTGTTGAGCAATCATTCAGGAGCCCGAACGAAGTGGCAGCATCTGATCTAACAAGAAAACCTGCAGCTGAAGCATATACATTAATTATCAGTGATTTGAAAAGTGCAGCGACTTTATTGGAAGGTGTAACCGGCCTAAGTAAATCGAGGGCTTCAAAAGGTGCCGCCAAAACTTTGTTGGGAAAGGTATATCTGACCCAGAAAGATTATGCACAGTCTGCCGCTATCCTGAAAGAGGTGATCGACCTCAATACTTATTCGTTGGTGCCGGCTTATAAAACCCTTTTTACAAACGGCAACAACGAATTGTCTGAATCGGTTTTCGAGATCAAATACCTTTCGGGAAATGTCGGCGAAGGCAACCAATTCTCTTCCCTTTTCACGCCACCTCGCTTTGATATGGCCATCTTCCCAGGAAATATGCAGGGTTCAGGACGTATCGTCCCAACTGCGGATATGGGAAAAGCTTATGAGGCAAATGACCTAAGGAGGCCTGTATCGATTTGTGATACAGTGAAATTGATCAGTGGAGCCTATGCTAAAAATATCTACGGGTTGAAATTTGTCGATTTCAAAACTGGTTTGATCGGCGATGGTGGGATAAACTTTACTTCCATCCGTTATGCCGACAATTTACTGATGTATGCTGAAACACTCAACGAAACCGGTAAAACGACTGAGGCTCATACTTATCTGAATATGATCAGGACAAGGGCAGGTTTGCCTTCGCTGAGCGGATTGTCAAAAGCTGATTTTGCATTGGCTCTTGAAAAGGAAAGAAGGGTGGAGTTCCTGCTTGAAGGACAGCGATGGTTCGACCTGATCAGAACAGGCCGTTTTCAAACTGTTATGAACAAGCATTTTATAGACAAGAAACTGAATTTCACAGTTCAGGACTATGAATTGCTGATGCCCATTCCTCAAAAAGAACGGGATATTAACCCGAACTTAAAACAGAATACGGGATATTAATCATATTGGATAGTGGTAGTCTCACTTATGGGATAGTGGTAGTCTCACTATGAGTTAGGCTACCACTACCAGTTAAGCATCCAGTGAGGCTATCACTAATTTTTCTAAGCCAAAGTTTGCTAATTTTATCCGTTGAGATTAATCCTATTTTACCATGAAAAGACCTGTATATTTCATTGTCATTATTCTTCTTCTGGCATTCGTTTACCAAAGTTCCGCACAACAAAAAACGAATATTGAAGATCCTGCACTTCAGAAAAACCGTTTCCACAACATCACATTGGAGATGTCGCTTAAGCCTTTCAAGAAAAACGATAAGGCTTATATTCGCGAAGTTGCAAGAGAGGTGTTTACGCAATGGTCTGCTTTACTGCGACATACCGATACGGTTTCAGTCATGCTCTGGACCGGGGATGGTTCCGAAATCCTGGATTATAAAGGAAATCTGCGTCAACCGTTGGAATGGGCGAAATACATGGGCAATCCGAATACAGACCATGAAGTTGGATCAGGTCCGGCAGAACTATCCCTTCACGAAAGGGCTTATCTCTACATCGAAAACCCGCCAGACTATACCTATGGCGACCTCAGATTTATCATTGAGTCGTTGAAAGAGGCAGGGCGTAGTATTACCGGAAAACCTGTTTGCGTAGGTGCCACTTTCGATCCGGGCCCGGAATTTGCCAAATCTGAATTCAAATACAAAAAACACCCGGAGATTTTAGGTGGCAATGCCATGGGACAAAAAACGTTCGTCAGTTGTTACTCCGTTTTAAAAGCTGATCCCGAACCTTATGCAGGATTTCCAAAGGGGATTGCAGCCGGAACCGCTTTTGGGACATTTTTCGGAGCGCAAAGCCAGCATTTCCTTTCAGATCTTGGATTCGATTACATCTGGTTTAGCAATGGGTTTGGATTTGGTGCCGAAGGTTGGTCTGCGACAGGCGCCATCTTTTCCGGAAAAGGATTTGACCAGGAAAAACTCGAAGGAGCCACTGTAAAAATCATCGACTTTTGGAAACTTTTCAGAAAGGAATGTCCGGAATTTCCGATACAGACCCGTGGTACAAACCTTTCGGTAGGTGCCGATCTGGCCCGTGATGCGGTTGACCTGAAGAACATCTACAAAGGAAATTTCAATATGTTACCCCCACCTAACTCTCCATGGGCTGCTCTCGATGGAGATTTTGGATTGGAGATGGTTGGGTACATGTCGAGGATGTCGGAATTGCCCGATAACCGTTTTCTGTTCAGGTATTATACACACGACCCGTGGTGGATCAACAGTCCATGGCTTGACCGCTATGGCCGCGAACCCCACGACATTTATCTTCCATTGTCGGTTTCCAGAATTGATGCTGATGGAAATATTGGAATCCCTACCCACCTGAGTTTTTTGACCATTGATGATACCTATGGCAATATGCCAGTACAAGTACCCAACGAAGTAACGCCGAATATTCTGAAAGCGCGGATGGATGCACCGACAGCTCCGGGTCCATTGGTCTGGGTTTACCCTTTTGACGAATACCAAGAGTGGGCACATAAATTCAAAGACCGGCTTCCCGAGATTTATTATGGCGATTGGTTCATCCGTCAGGCAATCAACAATGGAACACCTTTAAATACAGTGATTTCCACAACTTCCTTTCAATCAGTGATTAACAAAAAACCGGATATTTTCCGTGAATCTATCCTTGTAACAATTGCCCCTGAAGCCGGTTCAACTTTAGAATCTTCACTGATCCGCTTTGTTGAAAATGGAGGTAAATTGATTGTTTTTGGTCCTGTCGATCATTCTGGCGAACCCTTTACAGATTTTCTGAACCTTAAAAATATCCAGCCGTTGGAAGGCGAATTCAGGGTCAATTCCAGTTATATTCCTGATCTATTGGACATTAAATATCCTAATATTTTGAGGCACAATGCATTGTTCTCTTCAGGTGGAATTAAAACAATCCTCAAAAATCCCAAAGAATCGATTACCCGAAAATTGGTTGAGGTGGAACAGTCGGGAGCAAAACGTGACATTGTCTGGACAAGAAGTAAAACAGAGTGGCACGGAGGCAAAGTTGCTTACCTGCGTGGGACAAATTCGTGTAGTTTTACAGGTGGACGTTTATTGACACCTGATGATCCTTCAAAATGGTTCATGGCTCCACTTTATCTGCGTTACGTACTAAAGGAATTTGGTATCGGTTGCGCTGTTGACAAACAAAGCCCGGAGGTTAAAAATCCGGTATTGACAATTTCACGTTCCGATAATGCTTTTGTCTTTTCGGGTTACAACCCAGGCAATACGGTCAAGCTTCGTTTCAAAATGGCTCAGGGGGCACCACTGTTGCTGGGACTGGAAACCAAACTTGAAAAAGGGAATTCGACTTATGTGATGCCAACTGCCTGGAACCGTGAATGTCGCCTGTTTATTACCCAAAATGATGGGATCGTTTCCTGTAAAGAACTCCATTCCGGACAATTGGGAATCAAAAAGCGCTTTGAAGTCACAGGACTAAAAAATGGCACCATCCGGGTTTATCCACAGGATGATGTGACCGCCCAAACTTTTCATGCCTATGTGAACTCGGACTATCCATGGAAAACGGGTCAGGTTCAATTTGCAACAGGAGATGAAAAATTGGGCAAACACTTTGTGATTGAAAATATAACCGGAAATTTGGTCGTTTCATGGTAATTAATTGAAATACAATGAATTCAAGAGAACGAGTATTAAAAGCATTCAAAAGATTAGAAGGCTTGCCCGACCGGGTACCTATCCAGTTTGATTTGTGCCGCCAGTTGGCCGACCACTTTGGAAAAGAATTGGGAATCCCGGTCCATTATACCAATAATTTATTTGAAGACGTGACCTACCGGATCAGTGCCAATGAACTGAGGGTAGCCATGGGCAGCGATGTCGTGATTACAGGTGCTTCAGTTCCGGACGGTTATCAGCCAAAAATAAATGAGTATGGTACCTGGCTGAACGAATACAGGATGAGGATGAGGCATGGTGATACCTATGTTGAAATAGTGGGATGTCCGTTGGCACACGCCGAAATGAAAGAGGATATTCAAGCTTATAGTTTCCCCGATCCCGATGCGCCTGGTCGTTACAGGGATGCCGAAGCACTCGTGGCAAAATATAAAAAAGATTACCTGATCTTTGGCGATATAGAAGTGACGATCTTTGCCCTTGCACGTCATTTGGTCGGGATGCAGAAACTGCTGATCGACATGATGTTGGAAGCGGAATATGTTGTGCCGTTGTTTGAGGCTTGTGCAGAGTTTCAGACACAAATCGGTCTTCGCCTGATTGAAGCAGGGGTGGATGCGATCTGGTTTGGCGATGATTTTGGCACCCAGAACAGCCTGATCATGCCACCTGAAACTTTCAGGGAGCAGTTAAAACCCCATTACAAAAAAATGATCGACCGGTTTAAGGAAGCAAAACCAGATATTATCCCGATTTTGCATTGCGATGGAGCCGTAGCCGATCTGCTCGACGACATCCGCGAGATTGGATTCGAAGTCTTCAATCCTGTGCAACCGGGCGTGCCTGGCCATCTTCCAAAGGATATGAAAGAAAATTTTGGTGACAAATTTTCCTTCTGGGGCGCAATCGACCAGCAATACCTACTCCCAAATGGAACAGACGAAGAGTTGGAACAAGACATTATCGAAAAAATTACCATTCTTGGTAAAAATGGGGGTTACATGATCGCACCTGCCCATATCCTTCAAAACGATATCAAACCGGAACGAGTACTAAAGTTTATTGAATTGTGTAAAAAGCATGGGCAGTACTCAAAAACATGATCAATATAATAAATTGTCATTCAATTAGATACAATTAATATGAAAAAGACACTTTTTCCCTTTATTCTGATTATTTGTTTATTTTTCCCTTCTATCAAATCGGCTTCTGCTCAAAGTACCAGCGATTACAAAACTTTAGCTGCAGGTTTCCAAAGTCCGAGCGGTCAGGCACGCCCTAAAGTTTACTGGTGGTGCCTCAACGGGAATATCGACACGATTGCAGCCAAACAGGAGTTTATCGAAATGAAAAAGGCGGGGATCGGAGGATTTGACTTTTTTGAAATCGGTGTCCCAAGGACCGATAAGGAAACTCCCGGCGGTCCAGCTTTCCTGAGTGACGAATCTTTGAAAGTGATCAAATTTGCCGTAAACGAAGCCGGGAAGTTGGGTCTCGAAATGGGATTGAACCTTTCGAGCAGTTGGAATGCCGGAGGTTCGTGGACACTCCCCAAAAATGCGGGCAAATCACTTTATTGCTCAAAAACCACAATAAAAGGTGGAGGCGAAGTGCAGAAAATTAAAGTTCCATTTCCTGAGATCTCTTTTCCAAAGTCGGCATTGGTCGGTGGTACCGGGAAACCAATGATCCCTGTTCAAGGCAACGGTCGTCCGGTTTATTATGAAGAAGTTGTCCTACTGGCCATTCCAGGAAACACAACAAAAAATAATCTCGATACAGCTAAGATTATCAATGTCACACAATTTTTTGATCCCGCCAACGATGAGTTAAAATGGAAAGCCCCTGCGGGAGATTGGGAAATCCTCCGTTATGTTTGTTCCAATTCCGGTCAGGAATTGGTGCTTCCAAGCCCTCAATCAGCAGGCCTCACAATTGACCATTTTGATGCCGAAGCAGTCAAAACTCATTTGTTGTATGTGATCAACCGGTTAAAACCGGTGTTAGGCGATTTTCGCAAGACTGCCCTCAAAAGTTTCTACCTGGCAAGTTATGAAGCACGCGGTTTTGTCTGGACTTCAACCCTACCAAAAGAATTCAAGAAAGTCAATGGGTACGACATTTATAAATTTCTCCCTTCCTTATTTGACAAAGGTATTTTCAGTGAGGAAGTTACAAAAAGGGTTCAGACTGATTTTAAGAAAACCTTGTCGGAACTGATGATCAACAACCTGTACAAAAAATCAAAGGAAATCTGTAACCAATATGGGCTTAAAATCAATTGTGAAGCTGGAGGTCCGGGTTATCCGCTTTACAATGGACCTGCAGAACCTTTGAAAGCACTTGGTTCATTGGATATTCCCCGTGGTGAATTTTGGGTCAACCATTACAGGTATTACAAAGACTATAACGTTGAAGACACGACAAAAATAGATAGCATTGATATACTGCGTGTTGTAAAGGAGGTTGCAGCCGCGTCCCATATTTATCAAAGGGGTATTGTGGAAGAAGAGTCGTTTACCTCGTTTCAGCATTGGCAGGAAGGGCCATTCGATATGAAACCGATCGGTGACCGGGCTTTCTGCGAAGGGTTGAACCGGGTGGTTTTTCATGGATTCAGTCACAACCCTACCGGGACAGGATATCCTGGAATTGTTTATGGCGCAGGTACCCATTTTAACACCAAACGGGTTTGGTGGCCAAAGGTGAAACCGTTCATCGATTACATCTCACGCAATTCCTATATTTTTCAGAATGCCGATTTTAAAGCAGATGTGCTTTATTATTATGGGGATAAAGTGCCAAATTCGGCAACCCCTAAAAATGCCCATTTTACCGTTGGCCCGGGATATGATTATGAAGTTGTCAATACCGAGATCCTTTTGAATGGATTATCTTTTAAAAACGGAAAATTTGTTTTATCCAATGGTGCTGAATTCAGCTTACTTGCTTTAGACCGGGAGGAAGAAATGAATCCTCTTGTTTTAATAAAGCTTAATGAATTGCTCAAACAAGGGGCTGTAATTGTGGGACTTAAACCACAGAAGGTAATGGAACTTAAGAATGAACCGGTATTGTCGGCGAAAGCCAAGGGAATGATTGGTCAATTATGGGAAGTACTCCCTGAAAATTCAAAGGCTCAGGCCATAGTAAAGGGTAAAATCGTTGCTGGTATAAAACCTGTGGAAGTGCTTAAAAATCTTAATGTTGTGCCCGACTTCGACTATGCAGACAAAGCTTCCTGGTTGCTCGATTATATCCATTATAAAAAAGAGGAATTTGATTTCTATTTTGTCCGCAATACGACCAACCAATGGATTTCGAGGGAATGTGGTTTCAGGCAACAATCCAAAGTTCCTGAGATCTGGAATCCATTAAACGGCGAAATCGTACCTGTTCCGATCTATTATTGGAAGGATCAATACATTAAGCTTCCTGTTACATTGGCTCCATATGGTTCCTGTTTTGTTGCTTTCAGAAAAGGGACCCCCTCTCCCACTTACACCAATGTCAATCCTTCCGGTGCAAACCTACCATTAATGGAATTTACAAAAGATGGGATCCTCTTTTTGAAGGAAGGGTCGTACGAGTTAAAAGGAAAAGCCGGCTCAAAAGTTATCGACAACAAACCAAAGGCCGACATTCTGAAAGGTGAATGGAGTGTTTCTTTCACGAAAGGTTGGGGCGCACCCGAAACGGCGGTATTTCCTGAACTCACTTCATGGACAAAGAACAAGAATGACGGGATCAGGTATTATTCTGGTATTGGGACCTATCACAAAACTTTTCAATTCGTGAAAAACCCGACCTTGGAAAATTCTGAAAGGATCTTTTTGGATTTGGGCAACTTATCGAAAGTGGCAGAAGTCTGGCTAAATGGAAAACCATTGGGCATTTCATGGGCAAAACCTTACAAATTTGATATCACACAATTGGTACAAAACGGTGAAAACAAACTCACGATCGAAGTGGCCAATACCTGGTCGAATCGCCTGACCGGTGATGCGGTAACCGGAGCTAAATTCACGCATACCAACGTATTGACCACGATCATTCCCGGAGCAAATATCTGGGGTTCTGATCAGTCGCAGGTTCCATGGGCAAAAGTCCCATTGATCGAATCGGGATTATTGGGACCGGTAACCATACAGACAGTGAAACTAGTCAAATAGTTAGTATCCTGTATTTTAATTCGTTATAAAACAACTTCGTTGAAGAAGAATAGGGTGTGCTATAGAATTTTTGTTTTGCCTTCACACTTGACGGATCTTATTCTGTAAACAGTATATTTACATCCAATATGTATTTCAGAATTGAAGCAAAATCATCAGCTATAGCAAACCTTATGGATGAAAGTATTTGAAACAAATATCACACCTCAGGTTTCAGGTTACTTAAATGATAATCTGAAAAATATTACATCCTATGAAAAGGCAAAT
Organism: Mariniphaga sp.; assembly: GCA_037128295.1. Taxonomy (GTDB): domain Bacteria; phylum Bacteroidota; class Bacteroidia; order Bacteroidales; family Prolixibacteraceae; genus JAAFHB01. The sequence goes on along the minus strand of JBAXWR010000001.1, from coordinate 11,515 downwards.
CAAGAAATAGTTGGTGCTTTTGGCATCCATCATTTCTTTGAGAATAATGAAGAATTGGAAACGCTAAAAGAAGTCCTTTCGATTACCGATCCCATTGATGAAGGACCTGACAGGGCAGAATATGGAGATTTTCAGACCAATGCTGATTTGGCCAATCAAGTCACCTTGCATTTGTCATCCAAAAACATTTATCCTGAAATTATAGTTGAGCCAACCTGCGGAAAGGGGAATTTTATCATTGCGGCATTGCGTAATTTCCAAAATATTCAAAGTATTTTCGGTGTTGAGATCTATAAACCCTACGTTTGGGAAACCAAATTCAATATCCTGGATTTTTTCCTGGATAACCCAACCTCAAACAAGCCTGATATTTCAATCTTTCATTGCGATGTATTTGATTTTGACATCAAACAAATAGCTGAAAAATTCCCGACAAAAGAGATCCTTGTCATCGGAAACCCTCCATGGGTGACGAACTCAAAATTAGGGAGCCTTCATTCTACGAACCTTCCGAAGAAAACCAATTTTAAAAATCACAAAGGTTTGGATGCGATGACAGGAAAAGGCAATTTCGATATTGCAGAATTTATTACTTTGACAATGATTGAGACCTTTCAAAATATGAACGGCCATTTGGTATTGCTGGTCAAAAACTCGGTGATCAAAAACCTTATTTTTGACCAGAATAAAAACCATTATAAAATTGCAGCAATTGAGAAACTGTGCATTGATAGCAAAAAGGAATTCAATGTTTCGGTGGAAGCGGCTTTGTTTTCTTGTCGGTTCAACTCAGGACCAACCTATCAATGCGTAGAATTTAATTTTTACAACAACCAAGCCCCTAATTTACAATTTGGTTGGCTGGCCGATAAGTTTGTATCCAACATTGACACCTATATCCACACCAAAGAAATTGACGGGGAATCTCCTTTTGTTTGGCGACAAGGCTTGAAACACGACTGCGTTTCAGTCATGGAATTGGACAAACTGAATGGACATTATGTAAATGGATTGGGGGAAGAGGCAATTTTGGAAGATGGATTGGTTTATGGTTTACTTAAAAGTTCCGACCTTAAAAACACGGTGATCAAACAGACACGAAAGTTTACGATCGTTACCCAAAAGAAAATTGGACAGGAAACAGATTATATCAAAAGTGACTACCCTTTTACATATCAGTATCTTACACAACATCAGGCAAATTTTGAGGCAAGAAAATCAAGCATTTACATTAACAAGCCATTGTTTTCAATCTTTGGAATTGGCGATTATTCGTTCAAACCTTACAAAGTAGCCATTTCGGGACTTTACAAGACCTTCCATTTTACGCTTATCCTTCCGCAGAACAACAAGCCGGTTATGCTTGACGACACCTGTTACCTAATCGGTTTTGACAAAATTGAATTTGCTGTTTATGCTTTGATCCTTTTAAATTCAGGTGCAACCATGCAGTTTTTACAGTCAGTCACTTTTGCAGATGCCAAAAGAACTTTTACAAAGGACGTTTTAATGAGAATTGACCTTTTGGAATTGGGGAAAATGATCAACAAACATGAACTGACCAGGGAATTGATAAAATTAAATGAAAAGTATGGCTTCGCTTTATCCTTAGATTTATGGGATCGTTTTATGGATGAAATGACCCCGGTTAAAGAAAGACAAATGACACTTTTTGAAAGCTAAAAAAAGGAAGATATATGAAAATAAATTTGGAATCACGACGAAGCTTTATCGGAAAAACGGCAGTTACAACAGGATTGACAGCAATGGGAATTACTGGAATTTCAGGCGATGTTCAGGCTAAAAACGCGGAAACCAATCAATTGCCACGTGAAGTCTGGATTGCCACAGTTTCACAAAATGGATTAAGTTCCGATAATCCCGCGCAGATGACAGAAAAGATACTTGCCATTCTGAAACGGTCCCTTGCTTATCAGCCCGATATCGTTTGCCTGCCAGAGGTATTCGCCACATCTAATGTAAAGCCAATCAAAACGCTTGTCGAGAAGGTGGAATTGTCTGCCATTGCCTTGAAGCAGTTTTCGGCTTTTGCAAAGGAGAACAGGTGCTACCTGATTTGTCCGGTATATACTTCCCAAAATGGGAAGATCTTCAACTCGGCGGTTTTGTTTGACCGAAAGGGTGTGCCAATGGGTGAATACCATAAAATCCACCTGACAGAAGATGAGATAGAAGATGGAATGACCCCCGGATCGCTTGATCCTCCCGTTTTTAAGACTGACTTTGGAATCATTGGAATCCAGATCTGTTTCGACTTATTGTGGGATGATGGTTGGAAAGCCCTGAAGCAAAAGGGTGCTGAAATTGTTTTCTGGCCCTCGGCTTACGCAGGTGGGGAAGTCGTGAACGGCAAAGCATGGATGAACAAGTACATTGTCGTTTCAAGTACCCGGAAGAATACGGCGAAGATTTGTGAATTCACCGGTGAGGTTATCGCACAAACAGGGATATGGGACCCCAACCTGATTTGTGCACCGGTCAACCTTGAAAAAGCATTTCTGCACGCCTGGCCATTTTGTCAACGGTTTGAAGAGATCAGGACGAAGTATGGCCGGAAAATCCGCATCACCAACCATCACGAAGAGGAATGGTCGGTAATCGAAAGCCTGTCGCCCGATGTGCTGATCAAAGATATCCTCAAGGATTACAACCTGAAAACTTTTGAACAACACGTCCACGATTCGGAATTGGCACAAAAGAAAGCAAGGAAATGAAATATACAATTGTCTTTACTTTAATGCTTCTATCTTCAATTACTTCAGGTCAGGTAAAGACTGCAAAGATATTTTCGGACAATATGGTTTTGCAGCGTGAAATCCCTATTCCGGTTTGGGGAACCGCACAACCCAGTGAGCAGATAACAGTTAAGTTGGAAAAAACTGTCGTTCAAACAATTTCAGATACCAAAGGAAATTGGAAACTAAACCTTCCCAAATTTCAGGCTGGAGGTCCGTTTACGCTTTCCATTGAAGGGATTCAAAATAAAATTGAATTCCACAATGTTCTGATCGGTGATGTCTGGTTGGCTTCGGGTCAGTCGAACATGGAACATCCAATGGAAGGCTGGGAATGGATCCCCTACTCGGCAGTCAATGATTCCAAAAAAGAGATCAAAGATTCCAATTATTCCGGAATCAGGCTGTTTAATGTTCCAAAGTTCCCATCACCAGTAGTCCAGAAAGACCTTCCTTCAGGTAAATGGAAAGTTGCCGGACCCGAATCAGTTGCTGGTTTTTCGGCTATTGGCTGGTTTTTCGCAAAAGAGATGCACCAGAAATTAAAGATACCTATCGGTATCATCAACAGTTCGTGGGGCGGCACCGCTATTCAAACATGGATGGGACGTGAATCGCTGGAGACATTTAAGGACTCATTAAACCTTCCGGTAGTTCCTGAAAAATTTGATCAGAATGAGTGGACCAAAAAAGTTGCGGGTTCGATTGAAAAAACAAAGTTGCGCCGGATGCAAATTAGTTATCCACCAAAAGATTTGCCATTTCCAGGTTATCCTCCTGATACTTTAGGTGCTGCCTGGAAAAATGTTGACCTGCTGGCCAAAGACAACAAATTCGGGAGTGTAGTCTGGCTCCAAAAGAAAGTTACAGTACCCTTTAAGTTTGTGAAGCAGCACCTTGAATTGTCATTGGGATTCCTGAGCTGGCAAAGTCAGGTCTTCCTGAACGGCCAAGAGATCGGCTATTTCCCCTATCCCAAACCTGTGGTTACAGAACTACCTCGACATTTGATCCGATCCGGAGAAAATTTACTGACCATCCGTTTGGCCCAGCCCTGGGGTGATGCCCAATGTCTTGGAATCAAGGAACAATTCTACCTGTCAAATCCGAACCATTCTTTTAAAGTTCCCCTTTCGGACGGTTGGTTGGCCAATGGTTCGCTTGAGGTAATCACAACGGGAGTGGAAAGTTATCCCAATAATCCTGCCTATTTGTACAATGGCATGGTCGCAACCATAATTCCTTACGGGATAAAAGGTTTTATCTGGTACCAGGGAGAAGCCGATGCCGGACGGCCCTCGCTCTATTCACAGATGTTCACGAAATTGATTACCGACTGGCGGAAAGTCTGGATCCAGGGTGATTTATCTTTTCTATTTTTTCAAATTTCGACTTATCCCCTGACCCACGAACAGGATAAAAAGACAGATCCGTGGAAAAAGCAGCGGGAAGCACAGGCTACAGCCCTTTCATTGCCAAATACAGGCATGGTAATCACTTACGATATTGGCGACACTTACGATATCCATCCAAAGAACAAGAAGGAATTTGCACATCGGATGGTTATAAAAGCTTTCGAATTAAATATCAAATCAAAAAATTAGGGCAATTAAATTTTATAATTATTTTTACAAGAACAATTAGTGGTTTTAACAATGGAATCAAATGGCGTAAGATATTTTCAACATTTTAAAGGGGGTCTTTACAAGCTTTTATTAATTGCCAAAGACAGCGAGACTCTGGAACCAGTTGTTGTATATCAGGCTATGTATGAAAATTCCGAAATTTGGATTCGCGCGGGAAAAAGCTTTTTTAGCTGGGTAAATTGTAACGGTGAAGAAGTTCCCAGATTTAAGGAACTGACACAAGATGAATTTTTATGCTTACAACAGAAGATCTGATATATTTAGAAAATAAACATCGTGGTGGCATCAATAATGCCAAAGGTAATTCCTATGAGGTCTTATATGCCGTTTACAAAATTGCATTATTGCTGAGTTTATATCCAGAGAATTATGAGGAAATTATTCTTTCTTCACAAATAAAGGATGCATTTGTTGATGATTTACTTGTAAGGCATTACTGTGGCAAGAGGGACTTTTATCAACTAAAAAATACTACTTGCTTGACATGGCAATCGGGTTCTTCCCACACACTTGAATATGATTTCAAAAGACAGATGGAATTGATAAAAGGGAATAGTAAAATATTCTCTTTATTTCTCGTTTATTCGGATAAAAATAGCAACGTTACCTCCATCCCTGATTCAATTTCTGATTGTACTCAAACAGAGTATTTTCCCTATTTTTCAGATTTGAACAGACTGCTGATGGAATCTTCCGTTTTTAAAAATGCTATTTTCCAAATATCTGCATATCCATTTCCTCAGATAGACAAACTATTTAGTCTTGCATCCATGCTACTAGGGGTCTGGGAGTCATTGGATAAAGAAAATGTTCCTTTAAGCAAAATTGTTCAAAAAATAAAGGATTACCCTTTGTCTGGTAATAATTTTATCTTTGACGAAAGTTTTGAGATCAATAAAGAAGCAATGGCTATTTTTAATAAAATATCTGATTTCACCTATGTGAATATTGGCGCAGCATTTTATTGGAAATATAAAGAAAAGGACAATGGTGAAATAAATAAAGCTTCCTATTTATCTTTTGAAAGGGAAGTTTTAAAACACCAGCCAACTAATTTTGATGAATTAGAATCTTTAATGTAAAGAATATGAGAACCCAATCAGAATATTATACTCCTGATGTTGGATTGTTATTGAACAATTTGTCAACTGTATCTCAAGCTACTCCTGAAGCATACAAAAATACGTTTTATCGTATTGGAAATGAGTTGGCTGTTATTCTGAACAGGTTACTTTCATCACCAGGTTCTACAATGCTTGCCTGTACCTCCGAAGATGCCGATTGGTTGGCAAAAGGTCTTCTTGATGGTCTATCAGTAAAAAATCCGGCTTTAGCGGTATTTTGGAATGAACGATATCGCCATCCTAATAATGAATCCATTGTTGTAAGCCCAATTGTAAAATCATATATAGAAAACCTCGATAACTGTAAAACGCTTATCATTGTAAAATCAATAATCGTTACTTCCTGCGTTGTAAGAACACAGTTATCCCATTTAATAGAAAAGATCAATCCTGAAAGAATATTTATCATTGCCCCAGTGATGTTCAAAGATTCAGAACAAAACCTAAGAGATGAATTTCCACTGTCAATAAGTAATAAATTTCACTTTGTAACCTTAGCCATTGATGATGAACTGAATGAAAATGGAGAAGTTATTCCGGGAATTGGCGGAATGGTATATTCCCGTCTAGGTTTAGGAAATGTTCATCAAAAGAATAAATATATCCCGGAAATTGTAAAACAAAGGCGTGGGTAATAGATTCTTTTCCGAAAGTCGAAAAAGTCGAAAATTGAATAATTAATCCTTTCAAGAATGGTGATTACTGCAATCCTTGTCCTGGTCAGCATTTTACTGATCATCCTGCTGACCTCAGTGGTCAAACTCAATGCGTTTGTATCGTTATTCATTGTCTCACTGTTACTTGCATTAACAACAGTTCCCTTTACCAATGTGGTAACCATCCTCAAAGACGGTTTTGGTTCTACGATGGCTTCTATTGGTTTTCTGATTATATTCGGGGCAATCATTGCTGTTGTACTCGATAAATCGGGTGGTGCAATAAGCATTGCCACTGCGATCCTCCACAAGACAGGGACAAAAAATGCTGCCGCCGCGATGGGGATAACCGGTTTTATTACAGGGATGCCGATCTTCTGCGATTCAGGATTTATCATCCTGAGCGGATTGGCCAAATCGGTCAGTGCCAAAACCAAAATAGCCATGCCATTTATTGCCATTGTGCTTGCAACCTCATTATATTCAGTTCATTGCCTCGTCCCAACCCATCCAGGGGCACTTGCTGCAGCCGGTCTGCTGAAAGTGGATATCGGAACATTGATCCTGGTTGGAACACTTTTTGCTTTTCCTTCAGCAATTACCGCTTTTTACTGGACCAAATGGCGGACCAACTCAGGTCAAATAACACAAAAGGAAGATTTACCCGATGTGGAATCCATTGAAGAGCAGAAACTCCCATCGGTATTTTTATCCCTTCTTCCAATCGTAGTCCCCTTGTTATTGATCTCCTTGAACTCTTTGCTAACTGCTTTTGGATACAAAAACCAGAATGGATTAATCATCGCCTTACTATTTATCGGACAACCGGTTATCGCACTGTTTACAGGAATGTTGCTGTCGTTGTTGTTGATCGGGTTTAAGAAGATGGAAACGATCAACGAGATTTTCGAAAGTGCCGTTGTCAAAGCTGGTCCGATATTAATTGTCACCGCTGCCGGTGGGATGTTCGGGATGGTGATCAAGGAAACCGGAGTTGGGGCTTATGCGGGAGAGGTACTTGTAAAAACCGGTTTAGGACTCGCAGTCCCATTTCTCTTTGCATTCCTACTTAAAACAGCACAAGGCTCTTCCACGGTTGCCATCATTACGGCATCTTCGTTTATCGCCCCTATGCTTCCTGCACTTGGGTTGGACTCCGAGACCGGTAAAATTATGACGATGGTCGTTATGGGTGCAGGTTCGATGATGATCTCACATGCCAACGATTCCTATTTTTGGGTGATCACCCGTTTTTCGAATATCCAGACAGATACGACCCTAAAGATCTATTCATCGGCAACGATTGTGATGGGGATTACCGTTTTTGTTTGTGCCTTGGTTGTTTCGAGGATGGTTCTTTAATGGCGGCTGGCAGCTGGCAACTGGCTGGAATAAATGGCGACTGGCAATTGGCGACTGGCGGCTGGCTGGGTTTCAAAATTTTGATCTGATTCCAAACAATAAAGAAATAGGATTTTAACTTTGAAGTGTTTATTTCTGGACTACGATTTGCCAGCAGCCAGTAGCCATCAGTTTTTTTGGTGAATTCGCTAATAAATTAAATATAAACAACATACATAAATTTCCGAAATGAAAACAACCTTATTAATTTTATTGGCCATCTTCTTTGGTTTGGGTGGTACGGCTCAGGAAAAGAAACTCAATATTGTAGTGATTGGGGCGCATCCCGATGATTGTGACCTGGATGCCGGGGGAACAGCAATCCTTTATGCACAAATGGGTCATAACGTGATGTTTGTATCGCTGACCAACGGCGATGCTGGCCACTTTAATACCGGGGGTGGTGCCCTTGCAAAGATCCGCATGGCCGAAGCGGAAGAGGCAGGCAAACGGTTTGGCGTAAAGTATGTGGTGCTCGACAATCACGATGGGGAACTGATGCCCAATCTGAATGTCAGGTTGCAGGTGATCCGGTTGATCCGCCAATGGAATGCCGATGTGGTGATCGGTCCACGCCCCTACGATTACCATCCCGACCATAGGAACACTGCCATCATTGTTCAGGATGCGGCCTATCTGGTTATCGTTCCCAATGTTGCACCCGACACCCCTCCGCTCAAGGTCAACCCGGTTTTTCTTTATTCAAAAGACGGTTTTAAGAAACCCCTCCCCTTCTCTCCAGATATCGCTGTTGACATTACCGCTGTAAACGACAAAAAATTCTACGCCATCACAGCCCATAAATCTCAGGTTTTTGAATGGCTTCCATGGACTTCAGGAAGTTTGGACAAGGTTCCGAAAGGGGACAAAGAGCGGGTTGAATGGGTGTCTAAACGTTATACACAAGCAGTTACAGCCCAGGAAAGGGAATCGTTGGTCAAATGGTACGGCAATGAAAAGGGGGATGCTGTCAAAACGGTGGAAACCTTCGAGATTTGCGAGTATGGCAAACAACCTGACGATGAACTGGTTAGGAAGCTGTTCCCAATGATAGGAAAGTAATTTGAAAATTCGGAGATTTGAAAATTTGAAAATGAAAAGTTACATTCAAATTCCTGAGACTAATTCTCATTAGTCATTGCAATTCAAGGCATTAACTTTTTTATTTGCTGCTTTGCCACTTTGATTGATCTAATTCTTTTGATAGTTCAATAGCCTCATTGATAATGACATCAGGATAATCATTGATTTGAAGTATCCTGATGGCATTTCTGTTTTTAAGTTTACCTTCCTTTAGTTTGTAATCAAAATCCACTGTTTTATCGTCCACTTTCTCGCTAAAATGGTACAATTCAAACTCATCTTTCAATAGATCCGCCAATTCTATGTCGTGGGTTGATACAAAAACGATATTTTCATCTTTGGCAAGAAATGACAACACTGCTTTCCCGGCCGAAATCCGTTCAACAGTATTTGTCCCTTTAAAAATCTCATCCAACAGGAACAGGTTGGGTTTCCCATTTCCGCAACTATCGATCATCTCTTTGATCGTTAGTACTTCCTCAAAATAGTAACTCCTATCGTTCATTAAATCATCGCTGATTCTTATCGCTGAATGGATCCGGGTTCTTGGTAACGTGAATTGTTCGGCAAAACAGGTATTGATTGTCAATCCAGTAATAGCATTAATTCCAATTGTTCGGATAAATGAGGTCTTTCCGGACATATTTGACCCTGTCAAAAGAATTGATTTATCCTTAAGCCAAATTGAATTGGGTACACAATTCCCAATCAATGGGTGATAAACGTCTTTCGCTTCCAAGGTTTTATTGTTACTGGTAATTTCAGGCAAACAAAATTGAACAAGACCGTCCCTTAATGAAGCGATCGAAATTAATGAATCAATAGTACCAACAAAAGAAAATACTTTTTCAATCTCTTTTCTTTTGGTGTCGATTTCTTTTAAAACTCCAAAAAGCAACAAGGGTTCCAGCAGAAAAAGAATTTTTACAAACTCCAACATGGCCCAAAAAAGAATTTCTGCATCACCTTCTACCTTATTCTCCAGCTTAAAAAACGACATGCGGTTCCTGACCTTATCGATCACTGAAATTGAAGCAGGAACATCAGGATCTATTTCGTTGAACAAGTCATATTTTGAAAATTCCCGGGCAACACCGTTTAGCCTCAATAATTGCGGAATCGAACCTAAATATCGATAAAGGTTGCTCTTATTCCAGATATGGATCCCAAAATTGACAACAAATAACCCGAACAATAAAAAGACAAACTGAGGACTAAAGGGCAACATAAATAGAGACAGTAAACTTGTAAAGGACAAAAGTCGGATTACGAAAAACCACTTTGGCTCTTTTAGATGTTGATCCTGAAATAATGAAGTTAGATAATAAACATCGTCTTTTACCAGATTATTCAGATGAAGTTGAAGGTTTAATCTCAAGTCGGGATTATTGCTAATTTTATCAACAATCTTTTCCTGAATGATCAATTTGTCATTGCCGGAAGGGATCGTTCTCAGGGTGTCATATAAAACCTGTTGACCAACTTTCGAGGTTGTCCGATCAAGAAACATAAATAATTCATTGAAATCTAAATCATTGCATGTTTTATCCGAAAGTACCTGAAAAGCTTCCGACTTGTCTTTTTTCTTAAAATAGCTTTCAATCAGTTCAAACGTAAAAGATTCATCCTTTATCTTACCGAAAGAGTTTTGAAGCCGTTCCTTTAATTTTCTTTTTTGATCAAACATAATGCGAATTGTGTCCTGAGCGTAATTTACGGTATCCTTTTATTTTCATTTCTTTGGTATGTCAAACTTGATCTTCAGTAGTTGTTATCGGCAAAAATTTGTCCATCTTACTAACGGCCTTGTTTCTTAACGCCCTCATATTTACCTCTGATTCAAAGACATCGTCAAGTGTTTTTATTTTACGAACTTCCTCCAATATAGTTTTGCCTTCTTTATCCCTGGTTTCGGGAGTTCCGTACCATGAAAGTTCAAAGAGAATAGCATGGATTATTTCATAAAGCGTGAATTTCCTGGTTGTCGAAATAATCAAATTTTCCTTATTATGTTTAATTTTTGAGTTATAGATTTCAAAGTGTTCGTTTAATTTCAGGGGTGAATTTGTCAATTCATTGATCGGCGTAAAATCGAGCCCTATAAGACCAGAATGATCAGTGTCTTCGTTACCATTCCATCGACCAAAACATTGCATATCAGCTTCTATCACAATACCGTCCGGGTCAAAATCAACATCCCAATAGATTTCCAGAACATGGATTTCCGGGTCATCTATTTTGTCCTTCCTATTAAAATCCTTTATAAGCAAATCAAATGGGACACCATACAAAGATGCCATAAAAATAATGTTAACCAATTCTTTCTCTTTAATCAAAAATTTAAAGAAATCGCCGAAAGTAACATCATCGGCAATTTCAACAGTGTCGTTCATTTTTCTGAAAATGCCGCCTTTGACCTTTGTCAGGTTCCGATAGCCCTTGAGGTTTTCATAAGGGAAATAAAGGATTTTGGTTTTTTCGATTTTAAGCATTGTAGATTATTATTAATCAATTAATTGTGATCTATTGTGATTTTAACCACGGTTACCTCTTTTGTAAGAAGAGTTTTTATTATAATCATATGGTAAAGGAAAACTTTCACCGCAGGTTTCACAAATCAGGCAATTATGTATTACCATTTCAAAGTTCATTCCTTCAACTTTATTTTCATGCTTACAATTAGCCCGGATTGTTTTCAAGTTTTCTTGTAATTGACTTATTTTCTGATAAATATCGTCTACAGATGAACGAATCTCTTGATTTGTCATAAAAGAAAATTAATATGTGTTAACAGGTTTTCAAAGCCATTCTTACAGTACGAAGGTAACAAAATAAAATTGAAAAGGATG